>CAZHWD010000127.1:0-6422 GCA_964536335.1 uncultured Eudoraea sp.
GTAACTGTGATTGATCAGGAAAGAAAGTCTGAGGATGTAGTCGTAAGTATTCTAATTAAACAAGGGAAGCTTAACCTGGTGACCCAGGATAAAATCGCTATTAGCAAGGGTGATATTGCTTTTGATGCTACCGGGGGATTCATGCTAGGCGCGCTCGAAGTGGGAATGCCAGCAGGTTTTATTATACTTGACCAGGATCCGCGTCTCAACGTTGACGTAATACTCGATACAAAAACATACGCCGTTTTTGCTATGTCCAAAGGCGAAGTTGTATTGAATAACCTGGTACGGATTGATGAAGATATGCAAGGGCAGCTAAGTGGTTGGCAATCGTATGCACCACCACCCATAGCTTTGCCATTATCCTATCAAAATAATCGAAAATGGAATATTTTCAGGACAAAACCTGTTACTGCGGTTTTGGGTGGGGCAATACTGATGGAAAATACACGCTGGTTTTCAGATGACCCTGTAAATGAACAACAGGTAGGTGATCTCAGTGAATTTAAAGGAGGTTCTGTACGTGGGTTTCGGGCAGGTTTGGGTGGTTCATTTAATTTTAAAAAGCCCTGGACCTATCTCTTTACTTTTGGCACACGTGCCTATGAGCGGGGTTTTAAAGAAGATGATCTCAACGAGTTTGTGCTGTATGACTACCGGGTAGATATTCCTTTAGGTTCGGCTACATTAAGTGTGGGTAAAACCAAGGAAACGATTTCCATTTCAAGACTGTCGTCCATGATATATCTGCCTAGCCAACAAGAACGTGCTTCCGTAGCAGATGGTCTTTTACCAGCCAGGAATATAGGGATCACTATCAACAACACCTTTGCCAAACAGCGAATGACGTGGGCAGCCGGAGTATTTAACAACTGTTTTGAAATTAATAGATCCATTTCTGATAATCCCACCGTCTATACAGGACGCATCACCGCCCTGCCTTTCGTATCAGGAGACGATAGTAATTTACTACACCTGGGGTTAGCGGGCAGGTATTCTAATGCAGCAGGAGGGATACGCTACCAAACGAAAACTGAAATCTTTAGCGGACCTGTTTCGGTTGATACTGACCTGATCGATGATGCGGAATCCACTTTCCATTACGGATTAGAAATGGCGTTGAGAAAAGGCCCCTTCATTCTTGTTGGTGAATATATCCAAGCCAATGTCCGCTCAACGACTTTTAATGATCCGGTTTTTAAAGGCTACTATTTAGTCGCTTCTTATACCATAACGGGGGAAATGCGTCCTTATAATAAACGTAGTGGCGTATTTAAAAGAGTAAATGTCGCCAATGGTATTAATACCGGAGGATGGGGTGCATTGGAAGTTTACAGTCGATGGTCATCTATTGATTTGGCCGATCAGAGCATCGATGGCGGTGAAATGAATACTTTTTCAATAGGAATTAACTGGTATCCCATCTCTGCCATTCAAGCCAATATAAACTACAGGTATTCTACCCTTGACCGTTTTGGAGAGGTTGGTTTTAACAGCGGCATGGTTGCGCGTCTTGTTTTTATTTTAGAATAATTATTATGAAAATTGTTAGAATTGTAATATTTCAGGTAATCGTTTGCTGCCTCTTTTACGGATCAATGCAAGCGCAGTCAAAGTTGAGGTCATGGAAAACGGATGAAGATTTTGATCCAGGTTTCAAAAAAATGCTTGTGATTGGGATGATCGAAAGTACCAGTTTCCGTACGGAAACCGAGGATGTCATTGTTAGCGAGGCAAGGAAAAATGATATCCAGGCAAGAATGGGAATTTTCAAGTTCCCCCCGGGATTGGGAAGTCCATTTGAGGACATGGCCAAAGTGAGAAATGGACTTATGGAGAAAGGATATGACGGCCTTTTGTCCGTTGCCATCTTCAGGATAAGTGCTAAGCGTTACATCCCGCCTAATAAGGTGTATGTACCAGTTGGTTACTATAGTCGTTTTGGGTCCTATTATAACAACAGTTATGCCGTCATTAGAACACCTGGTTACTTAACTACCGAAGATCAATTCTTCATTGAATGCAACTTCTACAATTTAAAAGATGGAAAACTTATCTGGTCTGGAAGAACGTCTGCATTCCCTCAAAACACGTTGAGTTCCAGGATTACCAAATTCAGTAAACAACTTTTTAAGGAACTGAAGACCCAGGGAATTATCTCAAAAGATTAGGATTGACTATTGATAAACTATGGCGCCTTAATATAAGGCTAACACATTGATAAACAATATTATTTCTGTAATAACTTAAACTATTGTATATGGCAAGATTTCTTAAAAAACAGTCTCCTACTGAGATAAAACCATTTGGCAAGCTCGGATTTGTGGGTGCCCGGAAAATGGATCAGCCCCTTATTGAAGTATTCGATTTTTCAGAAAAAGAGATCGAACATAAGAAGGATGTTACCATTGAAGAGCTAGCCGGGTACAAAGAAAGTAGTACGGTTAGCTGGATCAATATTTACGGCCTTCACGATACTGAGCTGATCAATCAGATCGGGCAGATCTACGAACTTCATCCCATGTTGATAGATAAGATCACTAATACCGGGGATCGACCCTCTTTTGAAGATTACGATGATTACGTAGTACTGGTACTTAAAATGCTTCACCTGGATAAAAGCAACCTGACCATGCAATCAGAACATATTCTTTTTGCACTTTTTGACAATATTCTGATCACGTTTCAGGAAAACCAGGTAGATCCTTTTGGACCAATCCGGGAACGTTTGCAAAAAACAACAAATAGGATTCGTAAGGGGAATACGGACTATTTACTTTTTGTCATGATCAGGGCTATCACCAACCAATACACAAATTGTCTGGAGTATATTGGGCAAAAAATAGAGAATATTGAGGATGAAATTTTCGGCCAGCAGTCCAATGAGGTTCTCCAGGATTTGAATGATTATAATCTTGAGATAAACTATACTTCCAAGATCATTCGACCGGCCAAGGAGGCTATCTTCGCACTTTGTAAGTCGGACAGTGAAATTATCTCACAGGAAAGTTCACAATACATCATTAACAATGTGCATGATACCATTTGGATCGCTTCAGATTCCTGTGAAAGCTATCGAACCATGTTGCATGACCAATTGAATATTTATCATACTAATGTCGCGAACCGGCTTAATGAAATGTTCCGCGTATTGACCATCTTCAGTGTTATTTTCGTTCCACTAACCTTCATTGCTGGAATTTATGGTATGAACTTCGAGGTGATGCCTGAGTATTCTCAGCCATACGGATATTTTACAGTATGGGCCGTAATGATCATAATAGCCATCATTATGTTGTTCTATTTTAGAAGGAAGGGATGGTTGTGATCATGCTTTATTTTTATCATTCACTATAAATAAAAAGAAAATGTTTAATGAATTAAATAGTGCTTCGTTCTGGGAGAGTTTATTATCAAGTTTTATCAATTGGTCGATCAATGTTGTACCCACATTGATCCTGGTCCTGATTCTTTATCTCTTCGCAAAAAGGATACTTCGATTTACGACTAACAAGATACAGGTACGGCTCAAGGCCAAATATGAAAAAAAAGCGAAATTGGAAGAAGGCAAGAGGGTCAATACCTTAATTGGAATTGTGAAAGGTATTCTCAATATTGCTCTGGCCGCAATTTTTGTGTTGATATTCCTTGAAGAGTTGGGAATAGACATTACTCCACTTCTGGCTGGTGCGGGCATAATTGGATTGGCCGTGGGATTCGGTGCCCAGGAATTAGTTAGAGATTTTATTTCAGGCTTCTTCATGTTATTGGAAAATCAATTACGGGTGGGTGATATTGTTAAAATTAACGACACCAGGGGAGTTGTTGAAGGAATAGAACTCAGGACCATAACCTTAAGAGATGTTTCCGGGACGGTACACATATTTCAAAATGGGAAAATCAATTCATTGTCCAACATGACCAAAGAATGGTCCGGGGCTGTTTTTGACATCGGGGTTGCTTATAAAGAAAATACAGATCATGTAATAAGTGTCATGAAAGAAGTGGCTGAAGATTTAAGAGGATCTGATGATTTCAAAGATCTTATGCTTGAACCAATGGAAGTATTTGGACTTGATAATTTTGGTGACAGTGCCATCGTAATTAAAGCCAGGATAAAAGCTGTACCTGGCAAACAATGGTTTGTGGGCCGCGAGTATAGGAAACGTCTGAAAGCAGCTTTTGACAAGGTCGGAATTGAGATCCCTTTCCCTCATCGAACCATTTATTGGGGCTCAAACAGCAGTCCGTTTAAATTGGAAGTTGATGGTGAAAAGGTTAAATCTGTATAATTACGTAATATGCAAATGGATGGTTTTAAACTATTGATTATCGTGTTGCGGGAGTGTTTATGCTGTTTTTCCTTATATTCTCGGCTTATATAGGTCATATTTTGAATTTATACTAAAGGCTATTTTAGCCTATAGCGATCGGATTTTTAAATTGAATTCCTTTTGAATTCACGAATTAGAAGTAACATAATTGTAAATCAGTGTAAATGACTTCAACCGCATCTCTCTATCTAGCTTACAAAACCGAAGAGGAGTATAAACTATTACCAAGATTTAGCAGAGTCTGGCTAATATTTTTAGCTGTAATTTTTCTTTGTACATATACTGTAAATGCTCAATCAGATAGCCTTATTAGTGAAAAGGGCACTATTAGTACTTCAGCATTGAAGGATAGTCTTAACGATAGTGAAAAGTTAAGCAGTGACAGCTCCACAAAAAAAGTAAGGATAGATTCTTTGCGAAACATCGTTGAAGGATATCCTGTAATTGTAAACCTAACAGATACCTTGTTTGTTGTCCATTCAAGTATTGGAGAGTCTTCACCTAAAAAACGAGCAAAGAATATTACCAATAGGATTATAAAGTTGCAGAAAGATGATTTTGTAAAAATCGATTCAATTTTGGTGGTTGAAAGAGATAACACATTTGATATTGTTTATGGTGAAACTATTATAATAAAAATTTCTTCGGTCGATGCCGCCTGGTCTGATAAAAGCCAGTCTGATTTAGCCAATGAATTAAGTGTAAAAATTAAGGAGTCAATTATTAAATCTAAAGAGGAGCATGGTTTAGTAAAGTTGCTTCAAAGAATTGGATTGGCTCTGCTTGTACTAGTAATTTTAAGGCTAGTCTTTTGGTTAATTGGAAAGGGCAACACTCTCTTATTTGGCTATATAACTAAGCAGGAGGGTAAGTTGAGCAGGAAATTGTCTTATGGGGACTATACTTTCTTAACGCCCGAAAGGATAATGCGAATCAACCTGTTTGCATTGAAGATATTAAGATGGTTTCTTTATGCCTTATTTGCTTATTTTGCCCTGTCTATAATCTTTAACATTTTCCCATTCTCACGTGCCTGGTCCAATGCACTTATCCAATTGATATGGACTCCTCTCAAAGATACCATGATTGCGGTGTGGGAATACTTACCTAATCTGTTTACGGTTGTGGTTATCATTTTTGTAATGAAGTATTTTATCAGATTTATAAAATACATTTTTGCCGAAATTGAAACCGAAAAACTAAAGATATCAGGATTTTATAGCGACTGGGCACGACCAACATTTGCCCTTGTGAGGCTTATGCTGTATGCCTTTACGCTTGTTTTGATATTTCCCTACCTCCCGGGTTCAGACTCAGATATTTTTAAAGGTGTTTCCATATTTATTGGTATTTTATTGTCTCTGGGTTCATCTTCAGCTGTTGGAAATATGATCGCAGGGCTGATGATTACGTATATGCGTCCGTTTAAGATTGGCGACCGCATAGAAATAGCTGGCGTTAGAGGAGATGTAGTGGAAAAAACACTGCTGGTAACGAGGTTGAAAACACCCAAAAACGAAGTGATTACCATTCCAAATTCATCTATATTATCAGGAAACACAAAGAATTATACTCGTGAGGCTAATGAAGAAGGTTTAATAATATATACTACCGTAACCATCGGTTATGATGTTCCCTGGAAAGACGTGCATCGGGCATTGATCGATGCCGCTTTAAACACCGAAATGATCTTACAGGAACCAAAACCTTTTGTTTTACAAACCAGCCTTGATGATTTTTATGTTTCATATCAGATTAATGTATATACAAAAGAAGCAAGCAGGCAAGCTCGAGTATATTCGAACCTGCATCAGAACATTCAGAATGTTTTCAATGAAAGAGGTATTGAAATTCTATCCCCTCATTATCGGGCGGACAGAGATGGTAACATGACCACAATCCCTGCTGATTATCTACCAGGAGATTATAAACCTCCAAGTTTTAAAGCTAGCGTAGAAAAAGATGAAAAAAGGCAGAATTCTGATGATCCAAAAGGATAATGAAGTTTCAAGATTATTGTCACAATTGACAGTCGAAGAAAGATGAAGTAAACCCATAATTAAAAAAAATAGGCTGCCAATTTCCCAC
>CAZHWD010000128.1:0-6004 GCA_964536335.1 uncultured Eudoraea sp.
CTTACAGCTTGAAAGAAAAAAATCCCATCAAGCTCGCTTGAATGGGATTTTTAATTTTAAGATGTCAATCCTGCAAGGATTGGAAGTTACATTTGCAGGATGTGAGGATGTAGGGAACACCGAAGGTAATCCCTCCACCGCTGCAAAGTAAAGTTTCACTAAATGTGAAGTTTTTTATTTTCAGGAACAAACCAAATTTGTTTCAGCTTGTGAAGGGAAATAAAAAAATAGCTTCGTTAAGAAGCTTTTCTTTGCAGTGGATTCCCCTTTGTGATGCACGAGCGAAGTTAGTAATCCCTAAAAAATAGTATTACCTCTACCCTTTGAGAATAGCTTCGTTAAGAAGCTTTTCTTTGTATTGAATTCCCTTCTGGGATGCACTCACTACGTTCATGCATACTTAATTAATCTATGCACCTCTTCCTATCCAATTGCCTGAATTTCAAGTCATTATAAATATGGTCAAGAACATATTGAGCCCCCTAAACAGGAGGCTCAACAAGGTGTTTTTAAATAATAAGCCCTAATCCTCTAACTCTCCTATAAAAGGAATACTTTCCATAATAGTGGTCCGCACTGCGGCCAGAATATAGCTCTCTAATTGAAGAAACTGAGCAGCAGCCTTGGCACCGGAGCTTTTTCTGATCTTTTTATAGTACTGTTTGATAAGCTTATCCAGGTCTGATTTTTGCTTAATCATCTTATTCATAACGTCATCGAGTTTCTCCACACTATGAGTATCATAATTTTCCGCATAATCCATCAGGAGATTGATACGGTTTTTGCCCAGGGCTTTGCGCTTAGATTCGTATTCGTCGTACAGCGCCCAGAAATTATCGGCTACCGGGCCCTCTACCGTGACAAAATTGGAATACATTTCTTTTTTCTCCATCCCGAAGATCGACTGCATAAAGTCTATTTCTTCTTCAACGGTTTGCGCATTAATGGATGATTGTGTCATAAAGATGGCACACAACAAGATAATTAGTTTTTTCATGATATTTAAGTTTTAATTATTTTCTATTAAAAGTTTGTTTTTAGTTCTTATTAGAATTTGGTTAAAGAAAAGGCCGGGGTACGTAATTTTCAACATTGGAAATGTCAAATCTATTGAGCAAATGCCCACGGAGCAGTTTTTCCATGAGGACACCAGCTCTTTCCAAAGGATCAAAAAGAGTAGAAGTAAAATTACCGACTTTGGCTATATGTATATTTCCCTGTGACATCTGTTCCGCTTAACAAAATTAAACAAGAATATTAGATTAGTGAATTATTTGTTAGGAAATTTCCTTCTCTATTTATTACACTTATAAGCATGCTGATTTTTTTTTTGGATCTTGTGTTTTCAATGGTTTAGTAGGCAGACCGGATACAGAAACTCTTTAGATATAGTTTTGTACCCATGGCCACTATTCCCCCTTCACAGTATATTTTTTAAGTGTCTCCTTCCATGAAGGTTGTTGAATACGGTCTACCAAGTGCAGATTCACAGGTTCCATCAACGGATGCCCTTTTGGCATCATGAAACTCCGGTAGCGATACTCGAAGCCAACGGTAAGCAGTTGCACCTTATTTTCTAACTGGCTTTCGTTAATCAGGTACTCCATTTCGATCTTATCATGAACCAACACATCTATGTCTTTTCTGGCCAGTGCTCGTAGCGCCTGTGCCGGAGTGCGATATATATAGTGCGCATTCATATGGTGCCTCGCCAGAAAAACCTCATTTCCCGAGGCTCCAACGATACCTATCTTTTCAACTATTTTGAGATCCGACAGTCCTTGGATACTAGCGGCTAATGTATTGACTGTAAGCGTAGACGCAATGGTAGCAGTAAAACTGGATATGATGATAACTGCAGTGAACATCCAAATAATGGCAATACTTTTACCAGCGTTAGTTTTCGGAGCCTTGTCGCCATAGCCCACAGTGGTCATAGTGACGGCGGCCCACCAAAGGCCGTCAATCAAACCCAGGAAACCCCTTCTGAACTGATATTTATTATGTTTACGCTCTAAAAGCCACAACAAGGTTCCAAAAGTTAACAGTATAAGGAAGAGAATAAATATTATTTTTAGAAAGGCCACCGAAAAAAAGTTCAGGATAAATATTCGGAATTGATTTTGACTCGAGGTGGAAATGACCACCCCTAAATGTGAAATATAAAACGGTTGACTTACTTCAAATTTTTTTGTTCGCTGTGGATTGTTAATTAAGGGGTTTATAGAAAGGTCTAGTTCCTTATAATCCAAAGCACGTATGATTCCTATTTCATCGCTAAACTCAATATACTTAAAGGGTTTATCTAATTCCCCGGAGATATAGGTCCATAAATCCATAGAAAGTCCTTCATATGTGCCTTCAGTATTTTTTATGATAAATGGCGGATCAATATGCACCCCTATCAATAAAGTATCTGAGGCACTCATTGAAAAGGCAGAACCGGCCATCATCATCAACAGCAAGAAATTAGTAGTTCCCTTATGAAAGTAATTTAGCATCTATATTATTTCAGTTCATCTGTAACATTTGCAGATAGAAATGTGGCCAAAATTTGAATGATGATCATATCCTGTCTTGTAAACATATTTTTCTTCTTTCCATATGTGCAAAGTATGGCTGGTGAATGCTTTATTTGTTCAAAAGGTACATATATCCTGGAAGGGTAAGCCCGGTTGTCCTTTAAATTTATATACCGATTAGATTCCTTGTCATGATCCTTTATAATAAGAGATTTCTTTTGAGATAATGCAAAGCTGGTTAAATTTTCCTTCTCATTAAATTCCACCTCTCTATGCTGTAATCCTTTTACCCCTCTTTTATATCCTAAATATTTGATGACAGTTCTACTCTTGTACCCCAATTCAAAGGCATCTATACCAGTAGGTAATTCTACCAATTTTGCAAGCAGGGGAATTACCTGGGCCCATTTGGCCTTTTTCGGTATCTGACGGAGAAGCCTGAACAATAGATAATTATTAACTCCGGCACTTTTAATAGTCTCTTCCTGGTGCTTTATTGCATCGGTTTGAGTACTCAACTGCTTTTCCTTTTCACCAAGTTCTTTTTCCTTTCTAAACAATAACGATTGTAGTTGCCTGGTCTTTATTTTGCTAAAATATCGGATGCTCATCAAGAAAACAAATAGTCCTATGCTAACCAGCAGAAGTATACCCCACCAACTGGCATACCAGATTTTTTTGATGTTAAACTCCAGAATGGCAGGTGCACTCCAGGCATATCCACCTGGTTTCTGACCCTGAACAATAAGGGCAAAATGACCGGAGTCTTCCGGGCTTATTCGGATCTTTGAATCCTGAGCAGCTTTGGTCCAGGGAATGTCTTCTATTTCGTCTTCAGGAAGATTACGGTAATAGATTTTGTACTGGTATTTATTTTCCTGCCCCGGATAGGCGATGGAAGTAAAATAAAAATCTATAATGTCATTTCTGGAAAAATGGTATCTGCCCCCAGAGTCATATTCCCGGGCGTTGACCATTACTTTCTTTAGTAAAGGTGTTTTAGTGCTTAAGGGTCCGGGTTGTTCCAGGACCGAATAAACGGCACCTTCGGCTGTTCCTATCCATAACCTGTTTGCCTTATCCACAGCCATGGCCCGGTAAGATGCAATTTTGGAAGGGGTTCCACTACTCTCATTGAAATTCACAAAATCCCCATCTGCATCCAGGTGGATCATTCCGCTGGTATCTGTTGCTAACCATACGGAACCATCAGGCATGGCAACAACAGATCTAATTTCAATTTCAGTATAATCACCAAGTTCAATTCGCTGTACATGTTCCGTATCAAATTTTAAAAGGCCATCTGTTGTACCCATCCAGACCATTCCCCTGTTATCTACTGTAAGATCGTGCACTTCAAAGTTACTGCTCACCTTAAAAGGTAGATTAACACTCCGGTTCTCAAAACTATCTGTAGCTCTGTTATACATATAAAGGTAATTATCAATACCAATACCGGCGGCGTACAATTCCTGTTTACCACCCTCATCAAGCACCAGAACACGGCTTTTCAGCCCTTTTAATTCTCCATATTCCTTCAACTGACCGTTTTTGCTAATTTTTGCCATCCCCACAATAGGCATATCAGTTGGTGCCTGACAGAACCACACTTCTCCTTTATGATCAGCATACATATAGAAAATGCCTCCACCCCTATCAGAAACGTCATATGTTTTTATTAACTCATTACCTCTGAACTGATGAATATTCCCTTCTCTAGTTGCGTACCAGTTATTCCTCTTATGACTTGCAATTCCCGTGACGCGAGTAAGATTGCTCAATTCCTCGAATTTGTCATCTCCATTTACATCGTATACCTGAAACACATTACCCTGGGATACCAGTACCTCGTTCTTATCTGTTGTTCCCAACGACAGCACATTATCCAGCGACATTCCTGTTACCCCTTTGAAAAAACTGGAATAAAGAAGTCCTAGTCCATCTGAAGTACTTACCCAAATCATACCCCCAATGCGAAGCTGATCTGAAGAAAAAAAGATATGATTGATATCTGTAACCGGGAGGTTTTCTACCCTATGCGGATCATTGGATCCGAAAATCTGGCGAGGTTTTGCCTTGGACCCCGGCAAGAGAGTAAACAGCCTGTTTTCTGAAGACAAAAATAACAAGTCCTCATTATCTTTTGTAATATAATGGAACTCCGAATCACTATCGGCCAGGGAAACTATCTTCCTCAACCTATGCTTTGGGCTAAAGCTAATTTCCAACAACCCCTTCCCTGCTAGATAGCATCGATCTTCATAAACCAGAAAATGTTCTGCCTTTTTAAAGTTTCCAAATTCAACAAATTTGTTTGATTCTTCCTTAAAATAAAACAGACCCTGGCCAGGCACCAGTATCCAGATAGTTTGATATTTGTCTTCACCAAAAAAAATCCGTGAGGTCTTTACCCCATTTAGTAGCGCGTGTTTTTTTGGTTTGTTGCGCCCATTGTCATACAAAAAAACCGATCCATCCAACTGCCCTACCCATAGCCGATTCTGGCTATCATAAAAAAGATTCCCGGGATAACCTAAATTTTCACCTGTATCACCTGCCTCCCACCATGGCTTTATTTCAACGGTTTCTTCGAGATAATTAATGCTGTAGATTCCGGTGTCATTGGTAAATAGAATGGCCTCATCCTCTGTTATAACCATAGATTTGATATAACGGCTCTCCAGATTGGTATTAAAGTCTTCAAAGGAAGTGCCATCAAAACGATAGAGTCCCTGATCTGTAGCGATCCACATATATCCCCTGGAATCTTCTATGGTTTGGTTTACTTTTTTAAATGGAACATTTTCTGCTTCATAAAGGACATAGCGGAATTTCTGACCGAAGATAAAAGTCAACGGAATAGCCAAAAGAAGTAAAGTAAGGCTAATTCTGTATCGCATAAGAAAGCAAGTTGTCTGTTTAATAAATATACTAAAAATGACCAGAATATATCTGCGTGGCCTTTTAGTAAGAAAATATTTGTTTGCAATTCATAAGAAATATAGCGAAGCACCAAAAGCCATTGATGTACATTTCGTGCAAAATAATATAGACCCAACTGGTCTTGGAGAACCACCATTCCCACCTATTATGGGAGCACTTGCCAACGCCTTGTATAAAGCAACAGGACAACGACATTACCATCAACCATTTATTTCAGAAAGACAGGTAGTGGGGTAGTAATTTTCTAGGAAAGTAGTCCACTCTAAATGAGATAATATTTTTGTTTCAGCTTAGTTTATCTGGATGCAGCGACACTATGGCCTATTCCGAATGTTATCACGAACCCTGTTGTAACCTCTGAAATATTTGCAAATAATTACTGTTATTTGGACTGATTTGAAGTAATATTCGACAAGTGTTCATGGCCTCATTAGGCTGATTCAAATTAATTTCGCTTAGGAGTTTAACATATAGCATTCGTTCGTTATTAGGAAAGGTATTTAAAGCCTTTTCCAATACCATAAGAGCTGCATTGTTCT
>CAZHWD010000129.1:0-3181 GCA_964536335.1 uncultured Eudoraea sp.
CGAAGCTCTTGAAGCTCTGACAAGTGTTTTTGTTTTTCTTCAAGAATATTTTTTTGCCTTTCTATTTCCTTTTCTTCGTATGATCTGTAACCTTTTGGTTTTGGATAATGGCCTGTCTTTTCAATTATTCTAAAAAACCAATCGTACACTTTTTTTACAGGTTTTGATTCTTCAGCACCCAAATCCACCATTTCATATCGACAATAGCAAAGATATTTGATCATGCTCTCCAAATCGCAACCAGCTACTTTGACCCATTCCTCGATTTGTTTCTTTGTAAGTCCTTTCTGTCTCCAATAGCCAAACTCAGGGTGGTCGTTAAGAATCTTTTCAATTTTAGAATTAGCAGTAGTTTTATTTAATAAACTACTACTACTATTAAGAGGTTCTGATCCTATATTATCATGATTCTGATCTGATCCTGCTATTATCCTGCTATTTTTGCTGAATTTTATATTCACTTTGGGATTTAGTGAATAGTCATACGTTTTTAAACATTTATCGTATTTTAATTCAATAATACCAAGCAGTGCAAATTTTGCTATGGCCTTTCGCACTGTAATATAAGGCATTGATAAGGTTCGTTGAATCTCAGGCTTATTAAATTCACCCTTTAGCCCTCTGTCGGAAAGCCATAAATAGACATCTGATTGGCTTTTAGAAAGGCTTACAGATGCTGCTCCTTTTATGATATTTTTTGTGGTTTCTGGAACAGTGATATGCTGCTGCTCCTTTGGTGATATTTTTTTGTGTTCCTTATCTGGTACGGACGGGATACTTATCTGCTCCATATCAGATCTTTTGGTGTTCTTGTTCTGGTCCTGCTCTGATTCTGCTCCTATACTTTCCCTATCTTTATCTGATAGTGATATAATCCTGATATGATCATGATCTTTCTTGTTATCTTCTTTTTCAGGTATATTTGTGATACGGTCAACTGCCTCTTTGGCCTGATGAAACACTAAAGCGTCAACTAAACTTTTCCCTTTTTTTGACATTTCTCTAGGCTCCTAAAATCGAGGTAAGTTCTGTAGCGAGTGCTCTGAAAGCTCTTAAACCAGTAGCGGTCGCATCATTTTGAAAAATAGTATTGTTCTGCTCCTGTTTTGTTCCTGCTCCTATACTTTCCTTGTCTTTATCTGATATTGATATGATTCTGATATGATCCTGATCTTTTTAATTATCATCTTTTTCGGGTATCTTTGTGATACGATCAACTGCCTCTTTGGCCTGATGAAACACTAAAGCGTCAACTAAACTTTTCCCTTTTTTTGACATTTCTATAGGCTCCTAAAATCGAGGTAAGTTCTGTAGCGAGTGCTCTGAAAGCTCTTGAACCAGTAGTGGTTGCATCATTTTGAAAAATACTCTTGTTCTGATCCTGCTCCTGTACTTTTCTTGTCTTAATCTGATGTTGATATGATTCTGATATGATCCTGTTCCTTTATATTATCATCTTTTTCGGGTATCTTTGTGAAACGGTCAATTGCCTCTTTTTCCTGTTGAAATACTATAGAATAAACCAAATTCCCCCTTTTTTTGACGTTTCTTTAGATTCCCAAAATCGAAGTAAGTTCTGTAGCGAGTGCTCTGAAAGCTCTTGAACCAGTAGCGGTTGCATCATTTTGAAAAATAGTTTCGCCCATAGATTCGGCTTTTTCAAAAGCGGTATTTACCGGGATCTGAGTCTTGAAAACCTGATTTTCGTCGAAAATATTGTGAAGCTGACCTGTAATGGCTTTGCTAATTGCGGTTCGTTTATCGACTGAGTTAATCAAAAGCCGCAGAAATTTTAAATCGGAGTTTCCCTTTGTCTTTATTTCCTCAATTAATTTGGTGGCCCGGATGAGACCCTCGACGCTAAAGGCCGAGCCGGCTTTAACAGGAACAATGACAAAATCCGATGTGTAAAGAGCACACAATACAAAACTGCCCATATTAGGAGGGCAGTCAATAATTGTGTAGTCGTAGGTTGAATTGGCATATTCGCGTAAGATGTTCCTTAATTTGAAAAAAGAATCCGGTGCGTTTGATATTAAATCAGGTTCAAGGTTGGCAGTATCGGTGATGTTAGGCAAAACAAGGACATTATTACATTCCGTGGCGTATATAAAACCGCTTAAATCTTCCACTTTACCGTTGGATTCGATTATTTCAAACAAGCTTTTTCGTATCTGAGTATTCCTGGGAAGGAGGATTGTTGAGGTGTTGCATTGTGGATCAATATCGATTACAAGGATTTTTTTGTTTTTTTTCCCCAGAGCATCAGCAAGGTTGCAGGTGGTCAGGGTTTTGCCAACACCGCCTTTATTGTTAACAACGCTGATAATGTAGCCCATTGAGAACCTCCGTTTTTTATTTAAAAAGCTTATTGTGTATAGGGTTGTTTAATAGTAGCTAACTAACCATTTTGTCAAGCATAAATTTTGTATCATATAAAATATTCTAAACTATATTGTGTTGTAAAAAGGATTGTTTGTCAATATATAGTGTATTGTTTGTTTTGAAAAACTTTTTCCAAAATTAGGTTGAGAAATCCAGTCTGTGAAATCAATATAAAATAAATAATAAATACAAAGAGTTATATATAAGTGAAGGACGGTTTTTCCCGGGACAAAGAGTGTAGGCAATTTGATTTTTTTTGATCTTGAACGTGAAAAAGGGAAGGGTAGGGGGGATAAATTAAATTTTAGATCAAAAAAAAACCTTTCTCCTATAGAGGAAATGCTATGCAACATGGTATAAAAATATCGATACTAAACGTTCCTTTTTTATCAAATTTTTTCACCAAAAATCTCAGAGAATCTAAAATTCATTTCATAAGCATTACTTAGACCGAACTTGAAATTCGCTTAGAGTGCATTTACGCGCGAATGTTCGTGGTACTCTCTTATAGCAAAAAAAAGCCCGAGGCTTTCAAATCCCCGGGCTTTGAGAATCTTATCCTATAATTTTTTTAGATCGCCCCTAAATATTGACTAACCACATCATCTCTATCCGGACCGTGGCCCAACTCTGCTTTTATTATTTGGCGGGCATCTTGGTTCAATTTTCGCCACCCTTGGCTTGCTATTTTTACCGCGTTTTTCCGAAACTCTTCTTTAGACTCAAATTTACACGGCGCTTCAAATCCGGTTATTTCCTTGTAACGATCCTGTGCATAGGCATGGCGACAGCCGTG
>CAZHWD010000130.1:0-8889 GCA_964536335.1 uncultured Eudoraea sp.
GGCCACGATCTAATTTTTGGACTCCCACATCAAACTTTGGAACACGTTAAGGATACAATTTTAAAAACCAAATTGTTAATGCCTGATCGTTTGGCGTTTTATAGTTATGCTCATGTACCCTGGCTTAAGGGGAACGGTCAAAGAGGATATGATGATATAGATCTGCCCACCGCAGATGAAAAGCGTAACCAGTACGAGAGCGGAAAAGCCTTATTAGCTGAGGTAGGTTACCACGAAATAGGAATGGATCATTTTGCACTGGAAAGCGATTCTTTGTACGCAGCTATGGACTCTGGAAAACTTCATAGAAATTTTATGGGTTATACTGCCTCCAAAACGCAATTGATGATAGGCCTTGGAGTTTCAAGTATTGGTGATAGCTGGTATAGTTTTGCTCAGAATGTTAAAAGCATCGAGGAATATGAACACCTGGTAGCAAATAATATTATACCTATTTATAGAGGACATATTTTAACTGATGAAGATCAAATTATCAGAAAACATATATTGAATTTAATGTGTAGATTTGAGTCAAGTTGGGATCAGGAAGGTGAAAATTTTGAACTTTTAGAGCAGATCTTGACGAGGCTAAAGGAAATGGAAAAAGACGAATTAATTGAAATTAGCGTTAATAAAGTTAAAGTTACTGAAAAGGGAAGACCCTTTATAAGAAACATATGTATGGCATTTGACCTGTTATTACATAGGAAAGCACCTGAAACCAGGCTGTTTTCCATGACTATTTAATAGAGTTTTGTTCAACTTAAATCTAAGATCATGAAAACAATCATTGTACCTATTGACTTCTCCGAGCAATCTGAATACGCCTTAAAAGCTGCAGCCTCCCTGTCTAAAAAACATGGCGCAGAGATTATTGCACTTCATATGCTGGAATTAAATGAGGCAATGATTTCATCTTCAGAAGGGTTTCATCCTGAACAAACCGTGTTTCTTATTAAAATGGCTGAAAAACGAATTTTTGAATTTTTAAACAAACCTTACCTGAAGGATGTAAAAAAGGTGACTCCTATTATAAAGCATTTTAAAGTATTTAGTGAAGTAAATGATGTTGCCAAAAAACATGGGGCCGATATGATTATTATGGGCTCTCATGGCAGCGATGGGCTTAAAGAAATATTTGTAGGTTCAAATGCCGAAAAAGTAGTAAGAAATTCTGAAATTCCGGTTCTTGTGATTAAAGATGAAATGGAAGACTTCAAGGCTGAAAATTTTGTATTTGCCTGCGCATTTAAGGACGAAAGCCTTGTTGCCTTTCAAAAAGCCAAGGAATTTGCAGATAAATTATCGGCAAATCTACATTTGGTCTATATAAATACACCGGGAGACAATTTTTTAAGCACTCAGGATGCTTACGAAAAAGTAAACAAGTATTTACAAAAAGCTGGTGCGGGCAAGAAAGTGAATGTTTATAATGATTATAGCGTAGAGAAGGGCGTTTTAAATTTTAGTGAAAGTATCCATGCCGATGTAATCGGAATCCCCACTCATGGCAGAAAAGGGCTATCGCATTTCTTTATGGGCAGTATAGGAGAGGATATTACCAATCATTCTAAAATTCCTGTAATCACATTCAAAATATAGTTTTAGGTTGAATAATTAATTGATAGTTAAGGGGGAATCAAAAAAGATTCTCCCTTATTTATTTGCGACGACATTTGAATTAGATAAAATAAGAGCCTGGGACAGATTACGGAGCTAAGAGCTTTGCTATTGAGTATTGAGCATTGGAAACAGCTTTCTTAATTCCTCATCTGTAGGTTGCTTTCCGTATTCACAAATTTCAAAACTCTCTACGTGCTTTACTTCAGAAGCTTTATCTCCATACCATTTTTGCAAAGTCGCCATCGCAGTTTTATTGGGTGCAGATGATCGCCAGTTAGCCAGCATTTCCAATCGATCATTTTCTTCTTTAGGAACCTTATCAAGATTTCCTGAAGTCCACGGAAGCCATTCGAAAAATTGGGATTCATGTGCCGCCATAGCGTAAATTTTTTGATCAAAAACAGAATCAATATTTATAACAATGTCAGGGTTAAATGGATTTGGGCGCTGAAAGCCATCTTCAGAATATAAAAAAACAGGGTTTTTTTTAAGCGGAGGAGTATCTGATGCAACATTAGGTACGATAACCATATAAGCCGCATCCTGAATTAATATACCCGTGTATCGGTGATCAGGATGGTAATCATTTGGCCTGGGAGCTATAACAACATCTGCATTCCATTTTCTGATCTCACGGATGACCTTTAATCTGTTTTCCAGTGTAGGCATAAGTTCTCCGTCGTGATTATCTAAAACTGTATATTCTACCCCAAATCGCTTCCCAGCTTCTTTTGCTTCCGCGATTCTGATTTTAGCTAATGCTCCACCCCCTTTGTTATAGTGACCGGCATCGCCATTGGTAAGGGAAACGAATTTTACCTTATGGCCCATCCTGGCTAATAGTATAGCCGTTCCTCCTGTGTCTATATCGCAATCATCTGGATGTGCGCCAAAAACAATTACATTTATTGGATCAGTTTGGGAATTACTAAAATGTACAGTGAAAATAATTAAAAAGCAGAGAATCAGATTTTTCATAATTCACAAATTAGGTTAATTTCATACCAATAGGATCCCAGTTAACCGGCTTATTTTTATAATAGCTTTCATTTGCAAGTAAGGCCGCTCCTGCTGCCCTAAGGCCAAAATTAGGATCCTGAATTATTGTGTTCTGGCCACGAATGGCCTGAAAGAAATTGTAAAAATGGTCATAATGACCTCCTTTGTAATCATCTGGTGCCTCCCAAAGTGTTTCCCCGAGATTCAGAGCAGATTCTCTGCTTTCCAGGTTTTTAGAAGCGTATTCTTTCTTGATTTTTGCTTGTGTTGCTTCTGTATAAGCAACCAGGGAATAACTGCTGGGTGTCATTCCTAATTTGGTACGCACTAGTTTTACAGAATTGTAACCTACCTCCATTGCTCCTTCTGTTCCGACAAGCTTAAAACCTCCGCCGCCACCTGATCCTGCAATAAAATTTACCCTAAATGAGGCATTAAATGCAGCATGTGTCTCAGATTCCGGATAATCATAAAAAGTTAATGTTACGTCTGGTACATCACGACCGTCTTTCCAATAGCGCAATCCACCTGTCGAAAGAGCTCTGGAGGGACCTTTGGAACTAATGATATAATTTAATGTTGAAAATGCATGAACAAAGAGATCTCCGGCAACCCCGGTTCCATAATCCCTGTAATTTCGCCATCTAAAAAAACGAGTACTATCAAAGGGAACCTGAGGAGCAGTTCCCAGGAAGGTATCAAAATCTACCGTACTTGGGTCAGCATCGGGAGGAATAGGATATTGCCAGGCCCCTTCCGAAGAATAGCGGTCGTTATACATATCAAGAAGTACCAGATCCCCAATTGCACCATCCTCATAAAGAAGCCTTGCCTTTTCGTTTCCTAAAGAGGACATCCCCTGGCTTCCTATCTGGCATAGGATCCCTGTATCCTTTTGTGCTTTAATAATTTCATGACCCTCCTCGAAATTTTGCACCATTGGTTTTTCACAATAGACGGCCTTGCCGGCGTTCATAGCCTCAATGGTGATTTTTTTATGCCAGTGATCAGGAACTGCTACAATAACGGCATCAACGTCACTGCGACTAAGTATCTCGCGATAATCTCTGGTAACAGCAATATCCTCACCCCAAAGCTCTTTAGCCCTGTCTAACCTGCCCAGGTAAAGATCACAGGCGGCGACAAGTTTAATACCCTGAACTTTTAAAGCCGCAGTGGTGTCGTATATTCCCTGGATACCTGATCCTATGAGTGCCAGATTTATCTGATCATTTATAGAATAGGTATTTTCTTCATAGTTTCTTTTTAGTAATAATTTTTGATTATAGGTAGAGGCTAAAATTTGTGGTGCTGTAGAAATTGCAGCTGCGCCCAATCCGGCACGTTTTAAAAAGATTCTTCTTGATTGGTTCTTTTTCATGTTGGAGTACTAAAGTTGATACTTTCTTGTTAAAGCAGTTTAAATTACGCTTTTTTAAGATGTACTCCAAGAAGCGGATTAAATAGGTAAAAAAGCCTTGTTGAGCTCTAAATCCTTGGCCAGATCTTTTATTGTCTTGCTTTCCAGTAATCCAATCATTTTTGATCTTGAGGGGCTAATTATGGCATGTAACGGACATGGTTTGTGTTCATTACAGTCTTCCAAACTCAGGACACAAGATTCTATTCTTTTTTTACTGTCAATAATATCTATAATTTTAATTATAGGTTCATTTTTGTTTGCTTCCTTAATATAAAACCCTCCTTTAGGACCTTTTGTGGAAGAGATAATATTACGTTTGGCAAGCTCTTGCAAAAGTTTGGCAATATAGGCTTTGGGCACATTTATTCTTTCGCTAATATCTTTCACCATCATTTTATTATTCTCATCGGTATGTAATGCAAGAAACAATACTGCTTTGAGAGCGTATTTCGAAGAATTTGAAAGCATATTTTAATTATATATTGGGATTGTAATATTAAAAAGATATTTTTATCCTAAATATGATTTATATCATATTTTTTCTATGTTTACACACTTATTTTTGACCATTAATTAACAAAAACAATCGAATGAAACTACTAATTAAGAATATCGTATTCCTACTTGCACTTTTATTGATAGGTTGCGGCGGAAAAGAAGAAAAGAAAAAAGAGGGATTTAGTGTTACAAGGCAAAAGACAGAAACGGAGAAGCCAGCAACTACTCCTGATACTGAAGTGACAAAAGCATCAGAGCGTATAGATCTAACTAACAAAGGTTTAGGGCCTGTGACTTCTGTCACCTTAAATCCGGAAATTGATCAGGCAATGGCAAGCACAGGAAAAGAAGTATATGACCAAATGTGCCTGGCATGCCATAGAATAGGCAAAAAATTCATTGGTCCTGCCCCTAACGATATCCTTGAGAGACGTACACCGGAATGGGTTATGAACATGATTCTTAATCCGGAACAGATGGTAAAGGAAGACCCATTGGCCAAAGATTTGTTGATAGAGTTCAACGGTTCACCAATGGCGAATCAAGGTCTTACGGAAGAACAAGCCAGGGCAGTCCTGGAGTATTTTAGAACATTGTAATTAATAATCATATGAAGACAACAACCAAATTAAGAGTACTTCTTGGTTCATTTTTAATACTGATTTTATTTGTCGGTTGTAAAAATGAAGCCAAAACAGAAGGAACAACTTCTTCAACAGGAACAACTGAAGAAGCTAAAGAGAAAGGCCAGGCCTTTATTAAAGATGACGGATCAACGCCCAATGTGCTACAGATTGCTATTGGTTCTCCGGATCATACAACACTGGTCGCAGCTGTACAGGCTGCTGACCTTGAAAATGTTTTGGTAAACGCTGGTCCGTTAATGGTATTTGCACCTACTAATGAAGCCTTTGCTGCACTACCTGAAGGAACAGTTGACAACTTGTTAAAGCCGGAAAATAAAGAAGCGTTAGCCAATATCTTAAAATATCATGTTACACCCGGAAATTATTCCAAAGAGTTTTTAAAGAAATTTAAAAAATTAGGGCAGGCCAATGATCAAAATGTAATGGTTGTTGTTGAAGGGGATGATGTTTTTGTTGGAGGCGCTAAAATTATTGCAAGTGTCAAAGGAGGGAACGGAATAGTCCACGTGGTAGACAAGGTAATGTTACCACCTGAAGAATAGAAAACATTAATCAATTAAAACTAAAAATAAAACAATGAAAAATTTAAGCTATTTAATTTGTATCCTCTTTGGGTTAGGTATTACCTTAAGCAGCTGCAACAATCAATCTCAGAAATCCAATGGGGCTTTATCCTCAAACGCGGCTGAAAAAGTGTATGTAGCTCCTGGTGAACAAGACGAATTTTACGCCTTTATGTCTGGTGGTTATAGCGGGAATCTTACCGTTTATGGTTTACCATCGGGAAGAATGTTTAAGGAGATTCCTGTTTTCTCACAATTCCCAACCTCAGGATATGGTTATTCGGAAGAAACCATACCGATGTTGAACACTTCCTTCGGATTCGTTCCTTGGGATGATTCACACCACCCTGACATTTCACAAACCAATGGTGAATTGGATGGTCGATGGATTTTTATAAACGGTAACAATACTCCACGTATAGCAAGAATAAGTTTGAGTACTTTTGAGACTGAAGAGATTATTGAAGTTCCGAACAGTGCAGGTAACCACAGTTCATCATTCATTACGGAAAACACGGAGTATGTGGTGGCTGGAACACGTTTTTCAGTACCCGTACCACAGCGCGATATGCCCATTAATGAATATAAGGGAAATTTTAAAGGCGCTTTGTCTTTTATTAGTGTGGCACCTGATAACGGTCGATTAAATCTAGAATTCCAGGTGTTAATGCCAGGGTTCAATTATGATCTTTCGCATCCGGGTCGTGGAAAATCTCATGGATGGTTCTTCTTCACAACATATAATACCGAAGAGGCCAATTCTTTATTGGAAGTCAATGCCTCTCAAAATGACAAAGATTTTATCGCAGCGGTAAACTGGAAGAAAATAGAGGAGTATGTTAAAAATGGAGGAGGAACTAAAATGCCCGCTAACTATGCCCATAATGTATATGACGAGGAAAGTCACACAGCAACTTCTACCATGAAAAAAGAGGTAGTTACTGTAGACCCCACCGAAGTACCGGGAGCTTTGTACTTCTTACCCACTCCTAAATCACCACATGGTTGTGACGTAGATCCAACAGGAGAATATATTATCGGTAATGGAAAACTATCCGCGGACCTTACTGTACATTCGTTTGATAAAATGTTGGCCGCGATTGAAGGCGAAAAATTCGATGGTGATGCTTATGGCATTCCTATTTTGAAATTTGAAGATGTCTTGGCCGGTACCGTTAAGAGTGGAGGATTAGGCCCACTGCATACCGAATTCGATGACAAAGGCAATGCTTATACTACCTTCTTTATTTCTTCAGAAGTTGTTAAATGGAAAGTTGGCACATGGGAGGTTATCGATAGAAAACCTACTTACTATTCCGTAGGCCATTTGATGATTCCGGGTGGAAATTCAAGGAAACCTTTCGGAAAGTATGTGGTAGCTATGAACAAGATTACCAAAGACAGGTATCTTCCTACGGGTCCTGAAATGGAGCACTCTGCTCAGATTTATGATATTTCAGGAGAAAAAATGGAATTGATTTATGATTTTCCAACCCACGGGGAACCGCATTATGCCGCTGGTTGTCCTGCCGAGTTGTTAGCATCAAATTCGAAAAAAATCTATCGATTGGATGAAAATAAGCATAAATATGCCACCATTGGTGTTGATGATGCGCGTGTTGAACGCAATGGGAATGAAGTGCATGTTTATATGTCTACTATCCGAAGTCATTTTACACCTGACAATATTGAGGGTGTCAAAGTAGGGGATAAGGTATATTTCCATATCACCAACCACGAACAAGATTTTGATGTGCCGCATGGTTTCTCCATTATTGGTCAGGGCACTTCCGAAATTTTAATAATGCCAGGGCAAACCAAGACCTCGTTATGGGAACCTAAAAAGGTTGGGGTATGGCCTTTCTATTGTACCGATTTTTGTTCTGCCTTACACCAAGAAATGCAAGGTTATGTTAGAGTATCTCCTGCGAATTCAAATATTGACCTTTCTTGGTCTTTAGGCGAATGACAGTACTCTGGTAGATTATTTATTTCATATATAATCGCGGGCTGGGTACAAGACCAGCCCGCTTTATTTGTAAATTAAATTATCATTCCAAAGCCATGTTTAATTTGTTAACAATTAAAAAGTAGAAGTGATGAAAAAAGCAAGTATCCTAATGATTATTGGTCCTTTGTTTCTATTGGGATTGTACGTTTTCCCGCTTTGGAACATAATGCTGGGAGCACCTCAATATCCGGAACCTTTGGGAATGAATATTTATATTGATGGTATTAAAGGGGTGGAAGAGTTTGATCTCCAGAATATTGACGGTTTGAATCATTATATTGGTATGAAAACCATTCCTAAACCTGAAGATATGTGGGAATTCAACGTATTTCCTTTAGTAATTGGAATTATGGTTGCCCTTGGTGTAATTGTGGGCTTGCTTGGTTTCTTCGGAAAAGTAAGTCATTGGTGGTTTATCGGTTGGTTTGTTTTGATGTCAATTCTCGGTATTATGGGAATGTACGATTTCAATGCATGGTTGATTGACTACGGAACCGATCTCGACCCCAATGCGATCATGAAACTCACCGACGCGGATGGAACGCCAATGAGGTACAATCCGCCACTTTTTGGTTATCAAAAAATGCTTAATTTTGACGTAACCTCTTTGCCATCTACCGGTGCGTGGTTCATGTTTGTTGGTATGATGATGACCGTAATGGCATTTTTTGTTGGTAAAAAGCATGCAAAAGCGAAAGTAGTGCCAGCTCGGTAAGACCTATCAAAGTAAAAACAAATGATAAGTAGATCCCTTTTAGTAACTATAGTAATATTTACATTTGTATCATGCGAGCTTAATCCAAAACCAATTAATTATGGTTCTGACGGATGTCATTTTTGTTCGATGACCATTGTTGATAAACAACATGCATCGCAAATAGTAACAAAAAAAGGTAAGGCCTTTAAATTTGACGCGGTGGAGTGTATGGTGAACCATTTAAAGGATGTTGATGTCACAACTATAGAACTTTTTTTGGTTAATGATTACCAAGCTCCTGGAGATTTAATCGATGCCAAAAAAGCTACTTTTTTAATTAGTAAGGAAATTCCCAGTCCTATGGGCGAATACTTGTCAGCATTTCAATCAAGAGTTGAAGCTGATAATATTGAAGCCGAAAATAATGG
>CAZHWD010000131.1:0-11970 GCA_964536335.1 uncultured Eudoraea sp.
TTCCTTTGTTCCCTCATTTGAAAATGGTAAATCTAACCGTCTATGACACGAATTATATTTATTTTTTAAAGAATTTATAGAGTTTCTCCAGGACTAAACTTCGCCATGCTCGTTTTTCCTTTGTTCCCTCATTTGAAAATGCCAAACCCACCTGCCTTGGGCAGGTGTTTTTTATTTCCCCGATCCTCAGGAAAGTAAACTTTCCAAGTCTGAGGAAATAAAAAACCCGCTTCTTGATACAAGAAGCGGGTTTGGCGCTTTAAGTGGTACCTCCAGGAATCGAACCAGGGACACACGGATTTTCAGTCCGTTGCTCTACCAACTGAGCTAAGGTACCTTATTTAATTAGGGTCTGCACCCTCCGAAGCACAAGCAATAGCGCAGTGCGTAGGAGGGGGCAAATATACTTTCAAATTTAGGAACTACAAACAAAAAAGAAAAAAAAGCCTGCTGTTTTTTTTCATTTTATAATCTTTGTGTTATGAACCTTATTGTAGATGTAGGAAATACTTATATAAAGCTGGCCGTTTTTCAGGAGCATAGCCTGGTATGGCAACAAAAGCTAGAACCAGAGGACTTTCCAAAGCTCGTAAAAAAAGTATTTAAAGAATACCCAGCTATACAAACAGCAATTATTTCATCAGTAGGTGTTTTAGACCAAAAATACATTTCGGTACTAGCTGTATTTGTTGAAGTACATATATTGAGTCATAATACTAAGATCCCCTTTAAAAATTCCTATGCTACGCCTCAGACATTAGGAATGGATAGGGTAGCATTGGCTACAGCCGCCTTCTACCATAACCCTGATGCCAATACACTGGTCATTGACGCAGGTACTTGTATAACTTATGATATGATAAATGACTATGGGGAGTACCTGGGAGGTGCAATTTCTCCCGGCTTACGTATGCGTTACAAGGCACTACACGAACATACTTCAAAACTACCTCTGCTAGAACCCAAGAATTTCAATGATATAATAGGAAATTCCACAGATGCAAGTATCCATAGCGGGGTTTTAAATGGCATTTGTACCGAGATAGATGGGGTCATAGGTCAATACCAATCGCTTTTTGAAGATTTAACAGTTATTTTAACAGGCGGTGACGCTCAATTTTTGTCTAAACGATTAAAAAATACCATATTTGCGCATTCTAATTTTCTCCTAAAAGGCTTGAATTATTTGCTGGAATACAACAAACGCTAGATGGTAAAGAAAATCGTATTGCTAATACTCTGCTTAACGGCAATAGCATCTTATTCCCAGAGTGGTAACGGAACTGTATCACCTTATTCTTTTGCTGGGATAGGAGAATTCAGACCTCAGGCGACTATAGAAAATCAGGCAATGGGAGGATTAAGTATGTACACAGACAGTATACATGTTAACCTGAATAATCCAGCGGCTTACGGGAAACTTAGGTTAGTAACTTATACGGCAGGAGGCGGACATAAGGAAGTAATATTGAAAGATTTTATAGATGAAGAAAGTTCGTCGGTTACTTCTATTGAGTATATTTCACTGGCATTTCCCATAACACCAAAGTTTGGCGTAGGCTTTGGAATTCTACCTTATACGGCCGTAGGTTATAATATTTTTTCTGAAACTACGAATGCCACCCAGGATACAGTGTTAAATCAATATTCCGGGGATGGGGGCTTAAATAAAGTATATTTATCAGCGGGATATGAAATTACCAAAAATCTGCATGTTGGGGCAACAGTTAATTTTAGCTTCGGTCACTTAGAGTACCAGAGTGTTCAAAGTATTGATGGAATACAGTATGGTACAATAGACATCCGTGATTCTGAAGTTAACGGCTTTGATTTTAATTATGGGGCAACCTATACTCCTATAATTAAAAATAAATACACTTTGTTTAGCTCAGTTACTGTTAATACGCAGGCAAACCTGGTTTCTTCAAATTTTGAAAGATTAGGATCATTTTCATTAAGCACGGGAGAGGAAATTGAAGTAAGGGATGTAGATTTAGAACCTTCAAACCTCAGAAATACAGAACTGAAAATTCCAACTACTACCACTTTTGGGCTTGGATTAGGACGGGATAAAAAATGGTTTTTAGGAGCAGAATATAGTTTTCAGGCAGTAGGTTCATTTAGAAATGACTTTATTGATCCGGATAATGTAGCATACGAAGATGCCAATACTCTTAGAGCAGGTGGATATTTTATACCTGATTACGCTTCATTTACCAGTTATTTGAAAAGAATCACTTACAGGGCTGGTGCGCGTACTTCCAAAACGGGTTTGATAGTGAATGATACCTCGATACATGATTTTGGCATAACTTTTGGACTTGGTTTACCGGTTGGAGGAGGTTTTTCCAATATGAATATAGGTTTTGAATACGGTAAACGAGGTACCACAGTAGCGAATTTAGTTGAGGAAACTTATTTCAAAGTCAGTGTAGGACTATCATTGAACGATAAATGGTTTCAAAAAAGGAAAATAAATTGATAAAAATTTAGTACATTAACCACTTTAAAATTAATATACGATGAAAAAGAAGTTTTACTGTATGATGATTGGGTTACTGGCAATAATGGGTACTGCAAATGCACAAGGCCAAAACCCTGAATGTATGACCAATCTTTCTATTTATGCTGAGCACGCAAAAGTAAAAAATTACGATGCAGCATATACTCCATGGAAAATGGTATATGAAACATGTCCATCGATAAATAGAGCCAATTTTTCGCTGGGGGAAAAAATTCTGTCTTATAAGATTAAGAATAGTTCCGGCACCGAAAAAGATGGTTATATAAGTGACTTGCTTGCATTATATGACAATAGCTTAAAGGTTTTTCCGAATAAGTTTCCTAAAGCGGTTGTTGCTATAGATAAGGCATTACTATTATATGACAACAAGATGGCTTCTGATGAAGAGTTATATAATATGCTTCATGTTGCCTTTGAACAAGACGCGGCAAATTTTAAAAACCCTAAGGCCCTTTATCTTTATTTTTCAAGTCTTGTAGATCTTTATAATGAAGGGAAAAAAGATCTTCAATCAGTGTTTGATACCTATGATGATGTTAATGAAAAGATAGAAGAGGAGAATGCGAAATTAACAGATATTATTAGCCAACTACTTCCTAAAGAGGAGGCTGGTACCCTTACTTCAAAGGAAAAAAGAAGGTTGAAGGTGGCAACTACAAATTCTGAATCTTATGGCAAGATTGCCGGAAGTGTGGATGCTAAATTAGGTGCCTTGGCAGATTGCGACAATCTTATTCCCCTTTATCAAAAGAGTTTTGACTCCAAAAAAAACGACGTAACCTGGGTAAAAAGGGCAGTAGGAAGAATGTTTAGTAAAGATTGCATTGATGATCCTATGTTTCAAAAATTATTTGAAGCGCAATTAGCACTGGATCCTTCAGCAGATGCTTATGTATACGGTGGAACCTTAAAGAAAAAAGCAGGAGATAACAAAGGAGCAATAGCGGATTTTAATAAGGCCCTGGAATTGGAGACTGATTCCAAAAAGAAATCAAATATTGCGTATAAGATAGCAACCAGTTATAGAAGAACCAGTAAATCAACTGCAAGAAGTTATGCTCAGAAAGCAATAAATGCAAATACTTCCAATGGCAGAGCCTACCTTCTTATTGCAAATTTATATGCAACAAGTGCCAATGACTGTGGAAGTACTCCATTTGAAAAAAGAGCTATCTATTGGAAAGCGGCAGATATGGCCAGAAAAGCGGGTAGAGTAGATCCATCACTTAGTGGAAATGCAAATCAATCTGCGGCCAGCTATAGTGCCAAAGCACCTTCAAAGACAGATATCTTTAATTCTGGAATGGCAGGTAAATCCATCAGCTTTAGTTGTTGGGTCGGAGGCAGCGTAACCGTGCCTAATCTATAATAATGGATAATCCATGCGGAAATAAATTTATTAACATTGCCATAGTATTTTCTGTGGCATTGTTGTTTTATGGCTGTAAGGATAATTATAAAAGGGTGGGAGAAGAAGCGCAGCAAACAATATATCCGCAGGGAGTTGCTCAAAATTTTGTCCTTACCTATACAGAAACTCCCGAAAAATTGGGAAGCGAAGACACCAAAGATTCCAGGGTCATAGCTATTTTAAAAAGCCCGTTGAGCGAAGACTATGACAATATGAGGTTTAAGTATAGAACTTTTCCAAATGGCTTGGAGGTGGATTTATTTGATGCTGAAGACAACAAAAGTACGATTAAGGCGGACTACGGGATTATTTATTCTAATACTAATTTAATAGACCTGCAAGGTAATGTGGTAATTGAATCTCATGATGGAAAAAAGCTTGAAGCTCCTCAGCTTTTTTATGATCAGACTAATGAATGGATTTTTACCCAGCGTAAATTTAAGTTTACCAATCCGGAAGATGGGACAATTATGGATGGTGAGGGAATGGATTTCAATAAAGACTTTAGTTTCTTCAATGCCCATAAGACTTATGGATTAATCACAATTAAGGAAGATCAAACATGATTAAAATACTGAGATATACTGAATACCTGTACTTGGCCGTGGCAATAATTTCAGTATATAAGATAATTGAACTTTGGAATATAGACAGAGAGGGTACTTACATATTTATTTTCTTTGCTCTCGTCTCTATTGGGATGTTTATTTTTCGGCGTAACTACAGAAAACGTTTCGAAAAGCGAAAACGGGATAATCAGCAATAGCCTTGGACTCAAGCATACTTATTATTTGTATTTGTTTGCTGTTATCTGCATTCTTTTCCGGAATGGAGATTGCCTTTATCTCCGCGAATAAGATTCATATCGAAATTGAAAAGAAACAGGAAGGACTCCTGGCACAAATACTTACCCGGCTAACAAAAAAGCCTTCTAAGTTTATTGCTACCATGCTTATTGGCAATAATATTGCTTTAGTGGTTTATGGTTTGTACATGGGAGAGTTATTAATGAATTGGTTCCAGACCAAATTACCATCAGGCAATAACTTTGTTCAACTTTTATTTACAGACTTTAGCCTCTTGACCCAGACACTAATTTCAACTATTATAATTTTGCTTACAGCAGAATTTTTACCCAAAGTGCTTTTTCAGATCTATGCGAACAAACTACTTAAAATTTTTGCGGCTCCTGCATATTTTTTCTATTTGTTATTCTCTTTTGTCTCTGATTTTGTTATAAAAGTTTCCGATTTACTACTCAAAACTTTTTTCAAAACAGACGGTGATGATGTACAACTGGCATTTAGTAAGATTGAATTAGGAGACTATATAACCGAACAAATGGAAACTGTAATGGAAGAGGATGATGTAGATTCTGAGATACAGATCTTTCAGAATGCACTTGAATTTTCTGCAGTAAAGGCGAGGGAAGTTATGGTTCCCAGGACTGAGATTATAGCCGTAGAATTACATGAAACTCCAAAAAACCTGGCAAAACTTTTTACAGAAACCGGCCTATCAAAAATATTAGTCTTTAAAGGCACTATAGATAATATTATTGGGTACCTCCATTCTTATGAACTATTTAAGAAACCTAAATTAATTAAAAGTATACTACTGCCGGTAGAGTTTGTACCTGAGACCATGTTAATTCAGGATATCCTTAATGTATTGACAAAAAAGCGAAAAAGTATTGCAGTTGTGCTCGATGAGTATGGTGGTACTTCGGGAATAATGACCGTTGAGGATATTGTGGAGGAACTTTTTGGCGAAATAGAGGATGAGCATGATTCAACAGATTTACTGGAAGAGCAACTAAATAGTAATACCTATAAATTTTCTGCCAGGTTGGAGGTAGATTACCTTAATGAACAATACAAACTGGAACTTCCTGAAAGCGAGGAATACGAAACACTTGGTGGGCTGATCGTGAATGAAACAGGTGAGATCCCTGACCAGAATTCTGAAATACATGTAGAGCATTTTTTGTTCACTGTCCTGGAAGTTTCCAGCACAAAAATAGATTTAGTTTCACTTCAGGTCCTGGAAAAGGATTAGTCCCATAAATATGAGCCAGATAGCCGACCATAAGTTTTTATTTCTTGTTGGAAAATACTAATTTCACCAACTGATTTTAAATAAATAAAAAATGGCAATTCTAGAGAATATTAGAAAACGAACAACTATCTTAATCCTGATCATCGGGATGGCCTTATTTGCGTTCGTAATTTCTGGAATTTTTACAAGTAATGATTTTTCTGGTGGAAAAGTTGGGTCTTCTGTAGGTGAAATTAATGGAGACGAAATTTCTATCGACGACTTTAGAAGAAAGATTGAGAGGGCATCTCGAAGGTCTGGGCCTACAACCTCATCTATTCAATTAGTAAATTCTGTCTGGAACCAAGTAGAACGTAATACTATTTTGGGTCAACAGATAGAGGATCTGGGTATTTCTATTGAGCAGGACCAGATAATAAATGTTATTAAATCTAGCCCTGGAATAGCTCAGAATCCTCAATTTTCTGATGAGAATGGTGTATTTGACGAAACAAAATTTCGGGATTTTATTGCTGAATTGAAAACCAATGCCCCGGCCCAATATAACGATTGGCTGCAGGACGAAGAGGCAATAATTCAAAGCTCAAAGGAACAAACGTATTTTAATTTAATAAGAGCAGGAGTTGGTGCTACCTTGAAAGAAGGGGAATTGGATTATAAATTAACAACAGATAAAGTGGATATCAGATATGTAAGAGTTCCATACACTTCCATTCCTGACTCTACTTTTATTATTACTAAAAAAGAAATTTCAGACTACATAATTGCACATCAGGAAGATTATAAGCAGCAAAGTTCCAGAGATATTCAATTCGTCTATTTTGAAGACAAAGCTTCTGTTGAAGATGAGGCTGCCATAAAAAATCAAATAACAAAACTTCTTGGTGATACCGTGGAATATTTTGAAGAACGCGATGAAACAGATACCATTCCAGGATTTAGAAATACCAAAGACAACGCTGCTTTTCTTGATAGAAATTCAGATAGTAAATTTGATACTATTTATAAGTCGAGGAATGAACTTCCGATAAAATTTGCAGATACGCTAATGGCCTTAAATATTGGGGAACTATTTGGACCTTATCAGGATGGCGAAAGCCTTAAAATCACCAAAATGGTAAACAAAAAACCCAATGGATCTGTAAAGGCGAGTCATATACTGATTACTTGGGAAGGAGCCGAAAGAGCAAACCCTGAAATCAAAAGAACCAAAGAAGAGGCGGAGGCCAAAGCAAACGATTTACTAAAACAAGCTAAAGTAGAAGGAGCCGTTTTTGCGCAACTGGCCAGAGATAATTCTGACGGACCATCTGCCCCAAGAGGTGGCGACTTGGGTTACTTTCAGGAAGGGGTAATGACACCTAAGTTCAATGATTTCGCGTTTGGAAACGCGGAAGGCCATATTGGATTGGTTGAAACAGAATTTGGTTATCATATTGTGCGGGTAGACGATAAAGAAGACCTTGTTCAGCTTGCAACTCTTAGCAGGGAAATTGAAGCCTCAGACGAAACATTAAATACACTGTTTACAGATGCGACTAAATTTGAAATGGCAGCAACGTCATCAGAAAAGTCTTTTCCCGATTTGGCAAAAGAAAATGAATACGTAATAAGACCTGTTAATAAAATAAATGAATTGGACGAAAACCTTCCCGGACTTTCTAACCAAAGATCTATTGTTCAATGGGCATTTAATGCCGAAACAGAAATAGGTGATATTAAGAGGTTTGGAATTAGCAACGGTTATGCAGTAGTTCAGCTAACAGCGAAGTATGAAGAAGGTTTAATGTCTGTTGAAGATGCTTCAGCCAGTGCCCTTCCAAAAATTCGCAAAGGAAAAAAGGCTGCAAAAATTATTTCTCAAAACCAGGGGAAATCTTTAGAGGATTTAGCTTCTGGCAACAATACCAATATATCTACAGCCTCTGCCTTAACTGTTAAAACTCCAACAATACCAGGCGCTGGTAGAGAACCTTTGGTTGTAGGCAGTGCATTTGCTTTAGCCCAGGGGAATGTTTCAGATCTTATTGAAGGTGAAACCGGAGTGTTTAAAATTGAAGTAACCAAAAAAGAAGAAGGCCCTAAGCTGGAAAATTATACCACATTTGCCAATTCTTTACAGGCTTCAAACGGGACCAGAGTAAATACAAGTGTGTTCAATGCGCTAAAGGAAAATTCCGAGATTATAGATAACAGAGCAACTTTCTATTAAGAATTATATCGCTTGCCGGTAAGAACTTTTTAGGAAAGGAATCTAATTATATCATTATCATAAAAAAGTTTCTCTTACGGGAGGCTTTTTTTATAACATCATTTCCGCAAATGGAATTACAATTTTATATCCCTTGTTAATGAAGTATTCAGGGGTATTATTATCTCCTATGGCAAGTACAAAATCTCCGCCCCATGCACCTAAACTTTTTATAGACCCCTCAAAATCAGGAAATAGATTTTCCTTTACAGGTGGCAGATTAAGGATGTCTGCCAAAAGCAATTCATGAGTGTTCATCAATTTCTTAAATTTAGTTATTTCAGTACAACGAATACATTCTTCTGTTATTTCTGAAATTTTAATAATTAAAGCTTCTTTATCAAATTCCTGTTCTTCATATCTGGTAATCCCTTCTCTGCTGTTTTGCTTTCTGTTGAGATGAATAAAGAACAAAGCGTCTTTAAATGGAGGGTTAAATTCAATTTCTTTTATAAATCGGTCCCCATGTTTAATTTGATAAATTATTGGACGATTATGTTGTGCACATGCAATATCGTATCCACTTCCATTAAATGTTTTGGATAAAAGAGCAAAAGGATCAAGTTTTGCCCATTGCGCAATATTATTAATTAGGGTTGAGGAAGATCCAAGTCCCCAATCCCTAGGGAAGCTCAGTTCTGTATGTACTTCATATCCCATTTTTCCATTTAAAAAATTCGGATTCATCCTTTTTGCCTCCAACAGAATTTTAAGCAGCATTTTGGAAACTTCATCTGTGGATGACATTAGCTTATCTAATTCATCTGTAACTTCCGCATCCGAATTCCTAAAAAGGTCTAATTGTAGTGAGGTATTAAACCAGATTTCGCCTTTTTCATCCAGGCTTGTCCATAAAAGTACCGGAGAATCCAATTCCTTTATCATTAGGGCCTGTCCGTATTTAGTAGGCAGGGCAAAGGATAGGGCCCCGTCAAGAACGGCGTACTCACCGGTAAGTAACAACTTTCCATTGCTGTAGAACCGTTGCGTCATAGATTGTTTCGTAAATTTTGAAGTGCTTCAACAACTGCACTATGAGTGGCAGCATTCTTTTTAAAATAGGATATCAAAGTTTTCTTTTCATCTTCTGTGGCACTCATTTGATTAAGAATATTTAGTAAGTGCATTTTCATATGGCCTTCCTGAATCCCGGTTGTAACCAATGACCTGACCGCTGCAAAATTCTGTGCCAATCCGGCCACGGCAACAATTTGCATCAATTCTCGGGCCGATGGTTTTTGCAAAATTTCCAGAGCTAGGTTTACCAGGGGATGTAATCCGGTAAGGCCTCCAACAGTTCCTAGAGCCAGAGGTACTTCTATCCAAAATTTAAAAATGCCCTCCTCCAATGAGGCTTGAGTAAGGCTACGGTAGGATCCGTCTTTTGCTGCGTACGCATGGATTCCTGCTTCTACAGCCCTGAAATCATTTCCCGTGGCCAGTACAACAGCATCTATGCCGTTCATTATCCCTTTATTATGGGTAACTGCTCTGTAAGGTTCAACATTAGCAATAGTAACTGCCCTCACCATTTTTTCTGCGAATTCTTTTGGGGAAACAGATTGTTCCACCTCTAAATCATTAATCGAGCAACTTACCTCTGCGCGCACCAGGCATTCCGGCACATAGTTAGAAAGAATACTCATTATTACTTCTATTTGCTGTTCATCTTCGCTGAACAACTTATAGGTTTCGGCTTCTCTTTTTAAGGTAGCAGCCAATTGCTCCAGACAAGAGTTGATGAAATTTGCACCCATAGCATCAAGGGTTTCAAATTTACAATGCAACTGATAGTAGTTTTTAAGTTTGTCTGTTTTATCTCTGAGTTCTATGGATGTTATTCCACCACCACGCTTTTCCATATTTCGGGTGATGGACTTTGTATGTTTAATTAAAATCGGTTCTATTTCACTAACAAATCTTTGCAATTTTTCAGAGGAACCTTTGAAGATAAAATGTACCTGTCCAATTTTTTGAGTACCAAGTACCCTGGTTTTAAATCCCCCCTTATCCAGCCAGTATTTGGCAGCCTTACTGGCGGCCGCAACAACAGAACTTTCTTCTATGGCCATTGGAATGGCATATAATTTATTATTAATAAGAAAATTCGGAGCAATTCCAAAAGGCAGGTAGTAGTTACTAATCGTATTCTCTATAAATTCGTCATGGAGTTTTTGTAACCCATTATCTTCATTCCAGTATTTTTTAAGTATTTGTATTGTGGTATCCGAATTATCAGTATAATTATCGGCAATCCAATTGATTTTTTCTTCTTTGGAAAGTTTGGAAAATCCCTGGATCGGTGTGGTCATAAGCTATTGTTCTAAGGGGGCAAAGATAGTGATTACACAATTATGCTAAAGGTTTTCTTCATTCGAGGTCCTAGGGTATAAAGTTGCAATATTTTAAGTTTAAAGTTATTTTTTTTGCAAAAATATTAGTAAACTTGGTAGTTTATAATCAATTTTTTAGGTTTTATGAATAAATCCCTCGTTCTGATTTTTCTTGCCGTTTGCTTTTTAAAATACGCATCTGCTCAACAAAAAAAGATTTCTCTGGAAGAGCTTTGGTCAGGAACCTATGTAACCGAGGGCATGGAGGCCATCTATCCTTTAAAAAATGGCAAACACTATACAGTTCTAAATACAGATATAGCCAGCGGTAGTGTCAGCATTGATAAATACGATTATAATACATTAGAGAAGTTAGAAATTGTTGTCTCTTCACAGGATTTAACTTCAAAAGAGGCATTTAGTTCATATACCTTTAGTAAAGACGAATCAAAAATATTACTGGCAACAGAAGAGGCTCCTATATACAGACGCTCTAAAGTAGGGATCTATTATATATATGATGTAGTTTCTAAAAAGATTACTCAAATAGCAGATACATGGATTCAGGAACCCACTTTTTCACCGGATGGGAAAATGGTAGCTTTTGCTAACAATAATAATATGTATCTTTTTAATATAGCTGATGGAAAAATATTAGAAATGACCTCAGACGGGGAGAGGAATAAGATTATTAATGGCATTGCAGATTGGGTATACGAAGAGGAATTTACAATTGTCAGGGCCTTTGAATGGAACTCAGACGGGACAAAAATTTCTTTTTTAAGATTTGATGAAACTGCTGTTCCTGAATATGCGATGGATGTTTATGGTACAGACTTATATCCATTTCAAAATATCTTTAAGTATCCCAAAGCCGGGGAGAATAATTCTGTAGTTACGTTGCATACCTATGATATTGAATCGGAGAAAATTACAGAAATTTCACTCCCGGACACGTATTACATACCCAGGATAACTCAGATGAACAATCCACATTATATAAGTGTTCAAACATTAAACAGACACCAAAATAAATTAAATTTATATACTGTAAACCTGCAAAATAACTCGGTATCCCTTTTACTTGAGGAAAAAGATGAAGCTTATGTAGATATTACAGATAACCTCACTTTTCTGGCCGATGATAGTTTTATCTGGACCAGTGAAAAGGATGGATATAATCACATTTACTTACATTCTGAAAACGGGGATTTAAAGAACCAGATTACAAAGGGAGACTGGGAAGTGACCGATTACTATGGATATGATCCGAAGAAGGATAGAGTCTATTACCAGTCCACAGAGAATGGATCAATAAACAGAGATATCTATAGTATTGAAAGAAGCGGTAAGCATAAGAAGAGACTCTCTTCAAAAGAAGGAACCAATTCTG
>CAZHWD010000132.1:0-3003 GCA_964536335.1 uncultured Eudoraea sp.
CTTACAGAACTCCATGATGTTAACGCCGGCAGCACCTAAAGCGGGTCCAACCGGTGGCGACGGATTCGCAACACCTCCCCTAACTTGTAGTTTAACTACTTTACTTACTTCTTTTGCCATTGTTTTAAATTAAATTTAAAGTGTGTTATTTTTTGGAAGCAACACAACTTATATATATATATATGTAACAATTTTCTAAACTTTTTCTACTTGCATGTAACTCAATTCCAATGGTGTCTTTCTGCCGAAAATTTTCACCATTACTTCCAATTTCCTTTTCTCCTCATTAATCTTTTCAACCGTCCCATTAAATCCATTAAAAGGTCCATCTATTACCTTAACAGTTTCTCCAATAATAAATGGTATGGCAATACTGTCTGTATTTATAGCTAATTCGTCTACTTTTCCTAACATACGGTTTACTTCCGCCTTTCTCAATGGAACAGGATCACCACCTTTTGTCTCACCCAAAAAGCCTATTACGTTTGTTATGGAGCGGATTATATGAATCATTTCTCCACCCAAATTAGCTTTGATCATTATATATCCTGGAAAATAAACCCTCTCTTTGTTTATCTTTTTCCCATTCCTTATCTGTACAACTTTCTCAGTTGGAACCAATACTTCCTCCAGGTAATCAGCAAATCCATGACGTTCCACTTCGCTTTCTATATAGCCCTTGATCTTATTTTCCTGACCACTGACAGCTCTTACTACATACCATTTCTTTTCTAATACTTCAGACATAGGTCTTAAACTTAATTTATTAAGGTGTTAAAGTAAAGTTGTATAAGTTTGCTGAATACGGTATCTACACCCCAGGTTGCCAAAGCAAATATTATAGAAAACACAGCGACAATAACCATAAGGTTAGAAGATTCTGCCCTTGATGGTAATGTGACATTATGTCTTAATTCTTCTATGGACTCCTTTATATAAGTTAACATACCCATTTTTTTATTCTTTATTAAGAATGCAATTTTATAACTCTATTACTCAGCCACAAATCTAGACCACTACTTAATATCCTTCAATGCACACTCCTATTTCTGATCTGCACGGGAGGAGAGGCTCGAACTCCCGACACCTGGTTTTGGAGACCAGTGCTCTACCAACTGAGCTACACCCGTTTATATTTACACTGAAAGGTATCCCGCCAAAACGGGACACCCTTAGCGTAAAAATTATATCGTGATTAATCTATAATCTTAGTTACCTGACCGGCTCCAACCGTTCTACCACCTTCTCGGATAGCAAATCGAAGTCCTTCGCTTAATGCGATAGGCTGGATAAGGTCTACTGTAATAGTTACATTATCACCAGGCATTACCATTTCAACACCACTAGGAAGATTTATAGTTCCTGTAACATCCGTTGTTCTAACATAGAACTGCGGACGGTAGTTGTTGTGGAATGGTGTATGACGACCACCTTCTTCTTTTTTAAGGATATATACCTCAGCCTCAAATTTAGCATGCGGCTTAACAGAACCTGGCTTACATATAACCATTCCCCTACTAATTTGCGCTTTTTCAATCCCTCTTAATAAGATACCTACGTTATCACCAGCTTCTCCCCTATCCAAAATTTTACGGAACATCTCAACCCCGGTAACTGTAGAGGTTAATTTTTCAGCACCCATACCAATGATATCAACAGGATCACCAGTATTAGCTATTCCAGTTTCTATACGACCGGTTGCAACAGTACCACGACCAGTAATTGTAAACACATCTTCAACGGGCATTAAGAAATCTTTTTCAATATCTCTTTTTGGCAATTCAATCCATTCATCCACAGCAGTCATTAATTCCATAACCGTATCTACCCACTTTTGCTCTCCATTTAAAGCGCCTAAAGCCGATCCGGAAATAACTGGTCCATTATCACCATCGTAATCGTAGAAAGACAGAAGCTCTCTTATTTCCATTTCAACAAGCTCAAGTAATTCATCATCATCAACCATGTCTACTTTATTCATGAAAACAACCATTCTTGGAATACCTACCTGACGACCCAAAAGTATATGCTCTCTGGTTTGAGGCATTGGACCATCTGTGGCAGCAACCACTAAGATTGCTCCGTCCATTTGTGCTGCACCTGTAACCATGTTCTTTACATAATCCGCGTGACCAGGACAATCTACGTGTGCGTAATGACGATTCGCTGTTGAATATTCAACGTGCGCTGTATTAATTGTAATACCTCGTTCCTTTTCTTCCGGAGCGTTATCGATTGAATCGAAACTTCTCATTTCAGATAATCCTGCGTTTGCTAAAACAGATGTAATAGCAGCAGTTAATGTAGTTTTACCGTGATCAACGTGTCCAATAGTACCAATATTTAAGTGTGGTTTGGAACGATCAAAAGTTTCCTTTGCCATTTTGAATGAATTTAATCTTAGTTTATATTAGTGTATAATAATTAATGCCTAATTTATTTGAGCCAACGACGGGAATTGAACCCGTGACCTCTTCCTTACCAAGGAAACGCTCTACCCCTGAGCTACGTCGGCTTATGGGTTTCCAGGTTTTATATTTTGATAATCAGGTTTAATGTTAACCTCGATTAAAAAAGCAAACGTTAACTCAATCTCTTTGAGCGGGAGACCGGGTTCGAACCGGCGACATTCAGCTTGGAAGGCTGACGCTCTACCAACTGAGCTACTCCCGCAATTTTCATTTTCAATATTTCACCAATCCTATTGAACATCTTCTACGTCCCGAATTCCAATTAAAACCACACTCTAAATTCATCTGGTCTTGGAAATCCAATAGCAATATTCACCAAACCGCTCTCAAAAACCAGTTGTGGGGAGAGCAGGATTCGAACCTGCGAAGGTAAAACCAACAGATTTACAGTCTGTCCTCGTTGGCCGCTTGAGTATCTCCCCTCCTTGCTATTTTATATACTTACGAGCCGATGGAGGGACTCGAACCCACGACCTGCTGATTACAAATCAGCTGCTCTAGCCAGCTGAGCTACATCGGCTTTTTAAAGCCT
>CAZHWD010000133.1:0-7125 GCA_964536335.1 uncultured Eudoraea sp.
TTTTTTTTGAAATTAACAATATCCCCGCCAGGATATTAATTATAAAAAATATGGGTACTACATAAGTATCAAACAATTCCAGTGGAACGAAAAGCGTTCCAAATAGTATTAAAAGAAGGCTAATAAGAAATATTGTAAATCTGTATGAGTATAATAATCTATGTACGAGTTTCATCAATCCAGTAATTTTTCATTAAAAGTATACTCTTTATAGCCAACACGATAAAGGATACTATAAAAAGATGGTATAAACAACAATGTAATCACCGTTCCAAACAAAAGTCCAACCATGATGCTCACAGCCATACCTTCCCACATTTCACCTCCGCTAAGATATAATGGTATCAGACCCAATACTGTGGTAAATGTAGCCAATATAATAGGCCTGAAGCGCTGAAGGCAGGCAGCTATTACTGAGTCCTGAGTAGATCTTTTCAATACGTTTTGTTCCACTTCAATGCGGTCTATGAGAACAATGGCATTATTTATAATAATCCCAGCCAGAGAAATGACCCCTAAAAATGGCATAAAACCAAAAGGCTCCTGAAAAATTAGCAGGCCGACTACTACCCCTATAATACCCAAAGGAATAGTAAGGGTAACCATGGTCATTTTGCGGAAGGAATTGAACTGGATTATTAAAAGCAGTAAAATAATAAACCCGGAAAGCGGCAGGTATTTGAATACTGCCCCCATATTCTCTGCAGTATTCTTCGCATCTCCGGCAAATTGGTAACTATAACCTTCTGGCCAGGAATCCATTTCCTGGTTAAGCCATGGGGTAATCTCTGAGGTAATAAACGACGCATTACCATCTTCCCTTAATTCACTGGATACATTGATAGTTCTCCGCAGATCTAACCGCAGTATTTTGGCGTATTGCCATTGTGGAATAATGCTTGCTACCTGTAATAAAGGTACACTTTTTCCCGTACTTTGTGAATAGATATTAAGCGTTTCTACTGATTCCAAAGTCTGCTGCTGACTAGCATCACTTCGCATTAATATGGGAATAGACTTGTCGTCCTCGCGGTATTCACCTGTTTGGAATCCATCAAGGACGGTTTGTAAGGAGGTTGCAATATCCTGACTATTGATACCCGCGATTTGCGCCCTATTCTGGTCTATATCAATTACAAACTTCTTACTCTTTGGACCCCAATCATCCTTTACATTTTTAGTGCCACTAATGGAAGAAAGACGAATTTTGACCCTTTCCGATATCCTTCCTAGTTCATCCGGGTCTTCCCCGGATACCTGTATTTCGATGGGTGTACCTCCGCCTCCACCTTCGAGAGCTGCCACCTTTATATCTGCGTTGGGAAAAGAATTGAAACAAAATGCATCCAGATTTTTGATCATTTCAAGGTTATAAATGGCATCCGAAATATTCACCAGCATATGGGCATAGCTGGCATCAGGTTCGTCTGGCGTATACCCCTGGTCATATGACTCAGGGCCTTCACCAATGTAAGAAGACCAGTCTAAAACCCCGTTCGTGCGATTGTCATTTACTTGCAAAGAGTCTTTAATATAATTTTCAACAGCCAACACCACTTCGGATGTTCGCTCAATTTTGGTACCCTGGGGTAAATTAATATCCACAGTAATCAAATTTCGGTCGCTATCCGGGAAGAAAATAAAAGGAATTTTTGTAAATCCAAATAAGGATAAAAAGAAAACCACGAATATCCCTATTATCACTTTATACCTATTAGCTAGTGCCCATAAAATAAGATCTTTATAATATCTTTTAAACTTAGCAATAGTAAGATCAATAAAACCAGGTTTTTTTTGTCCTTTAGGTTCAATCTTCAGGAACAAAAAACAGAACAAGGTAATTACCGATAGGGACATAATCCATGAAGAAAGCAATGCTAGTGTAATTACCACAAAAATAGGTCCTACAATATCTCCCATTGTAGATTCGGCCAGGTAAAAGGCTAAAAATGCGGCCGAGGTAGTAAGCGTAGAAATCAAAAGTGGGGTAAATAACTCCGAACAAGCATCAATTGCAGCCTTTTTTGCTGGGATTCCCTCTTCCATCTTTACCATGATAGTTTCGGCCACCACGATGGCATTGTCGACCATCATTCCCAGTGCCATGATTAATGCTGCCAATGTTACCTGGTTTAATCCCATATTAATAATTCCCATCAGCATCAAGGTGGTTATTACGACTATTGGAATTAAACTGGCAATAACCAGCCCCGATCTAAATCCTAAAAAGAGTAACATCACTGCCAGAACAATAATAATAGCCTGAATAAGGTTCACGACAAAGTCAGAGATCTTCACGTCGATATAAGTGTCCATACTGGCAAGCCTGGTTAGTTCTAATCCAACAGGTAATCTGGCCTCCCATTGTTTTACAACTTTATCTACCTCTTCCCCCAGTTTGATAACATTAGCGCCATCTTTTAAATTTATATGAAGTGAAATGGCATCCTTGCCATTCACTCGAACCCGCTGTGTGGGCGGGTCTATGTAGCCTTTCTTTATCGTAGTAATGTCACCCAGATACACCTGCTGATTATCGTCACCTACCGGAATTAACATTTGGCGTATATCTTCAACAGAATTAAAATTCCCGGTAGGTTCCAGGATAATACGTTCGTTCTCCACATTAATCTGACCCCCGGAACTCAAAATATTAGTTGCTGTAATGGCACTCTGCAGTTTACTCGCCGACAGACCGTATTCCTTGAGTTGTGAATTCTCGAACTCCACAAAGACACGTTCATCCTGTTCCCCTCCCAGTGCTACCTTTGCAGCCTCTTCCAGTTTAATAAGATCGTCTTTAATATCATCGGCGTATTCTTTCATTTCAGCATATGAGAATCCATCTGAAACTAAACCAACTGCTATTCCGTAAACATCGCCAATACCGTCATCATCCAGGTTAGGTACTACCCCTTGTGGTAATCCGTCAATTATATCTAATTTTCTCCTGAGCCTGTCCCAGACCGCCTGCAATTTATCAGGTTTTACCTCGTCTTTTAGCGTTACTGTAACTACAGACAAACCGGATCTTGAAGTGCTCTCTACTTCCTTTAATTCAGGTATTTCCTGAACCTTTTTCTCAACCTTATCCGTTACCAGTTGCTCCACTCGTTCCGGGCTGGCCCCAGGGAAATTGCTCACAATGGTCGCTACTCTTACCGTATAAGGTGGCATGCTATCTCTGGGTAACGAGGTATACAGTACAAGTCCCATTAGGATAATAGTACCCAGAATGGTAAAGGTGATTCTGTTTTTCTCTATCGAAAATTGCGTCAGGTTCATTCGCTGGCTGGTTTGTATAGATGGTAAATCGAGAGTCTAAGTTGATTTGCTTAGGTCTGAAGTTCCATATATCAATTATAAATTAGTTCTCTTCATATTCCTTTTACTTATTGAAGCTTAACTTCTTGTCCATCCAAAAGGGTTTGTAAACCTGCCGTGGCAATTTTATCGCCGAGAGAAAGCCCTTCAGTTACTGTAAATCCTTCAGATGAGAGATTTCCTACCTTAATATATTGTTTCTGTGCTGTAGTCTTATCGGCTGCCTCCTGCAACAGAAAAACAAAACGGCCATTTCCGTCTTCACCAACAGAAACCGGTGGAACCACCAATTGTTTAATCTTGGAGGTGTCCGATTCAAAGTTGAAAGTCACATTTGCAGCCATTCCTGCCCTAATTTTATCCGAAGGATCCGAAACAACAACCCTTATAGGATAAGTAGCAGTATTGACATCAACAGATGGCGATACTTCGGAAACGGTCCCGGAAAAACCTGATTCTTCCAATACAGGGATATTTATTTCTACTGTCATTTTTTTATTAACCTGGTTAATAATACTCTCAGGAAGTCCAAGTGAAATCTCCATATCTGTGCCGGCATTTAAAACCGCTATATTTTCACCCGGACTCACATTTTCCTCTATTTCGGCTTTCACTGTGGCTATAATTCCATCTTCTGGTGCATGCAGATACCCGAATTGAACCTGTTCTGCTTCTATGCCTACTCTACGCTTCGCCGACTCAAAACTCGCCTTTGAAGTTTTATAAGAGTTTTTAGCACTCTCATATTCACTTAGGGAAAGACTTCCTTTCTCATATAAAACCCTGGTACGTTCTAAACTGAGTTTGGCAGTATTCATTTGAGAAGCGGCACTATTTTGGTCAGATATAGCCGATTCGTAATTTAATCTGGCCTGCACATTATCTAATTGAGCCAGCAAATCGCCTTTTTTGACCTGCTGCCCAATTTTTAAATTAAATTGGGTAATTATGCCACTACTCCTGAAACTCAAATTGATTACTTTTTCAGTTTTGGCGGTACCACTAAAAGTACGGCTGTTATCTCCCCCTAAATAACCTACCTTTTGGTATAGTACAGGTCTCACCGGCGCGGATTCCTGCACTGCTTTTTCTTTGCAAGCAGATAATAATAGAAAGGAACCGACAACAAATAATATTAGGTTATGTCTCATAATATATGCTAATTTTTATCATTATTCTGTTCCATATAAATTTGAAATTTGGCAATAAAATTATCATTTTCGGCTTTGGTATGAAGAAGAAAGTAATATCCAAGGAACCGCTCTAAACGTAAACTTGCGAGCAGATAATTATATACCGCATTTGCTTTGGCCAAACTTGAACTTAAATAATTATTTTGTGCATCTATTAATTGGACGATCGTAACCGCCCCATTGGAATAGGAAGTTTGTGTTAGATCCAAAGACTCCCGTGCAGCTATTTCAGATATACCCGATAGCTCTATATTAGATACTTGATTGATTAAATTCAAGACAGCATTATTGACATTAGCTTCTATCGATAAATTAATATTGCTCTTATTCAAATTCAATTGATCTTTTTGTATCAGGGCGATCTGCCGGTTGATATTTTGCTTATTCTGGTCTATGATTGGAATAGCCAGATTTAATCCAACATTATAATAGTCAGATATACGGTCCGGGTTTACGCCAACTCCCGACTGATTAAAATTATAATTGTACTGCCCTTGTAAAGCGAGGGTAGGAATAAACCTGCCTCCGGAATTTAATTTGACTGTTCTGCCTATTGCAGAGATGTCATAGTCCAGAGATTTTAATTCGGGGGCATTAAGTTTTGCTTCCTCAATAAGAAATTTCACGAAAGGTTTTCGCAATCTGGGGTCATCCAGTAAATTCCTTAATTGCATATAACTGTAATCCTGGTATAATCCTTTTTCAAGTTCAACTTCATCCACATCAATACTATAATCTATGGGATTGTTAAGCAACCTATTTATCTCAAAAAATGCCTGTTCCACGTCATTCGCCGCTTCAATCATGAACTGCATATCCTGGGCCACTTCGCTACGAAATCGCAGCACATCCGATTTACCGGCAAGACCTGCATCATAATTTTGACGGGCAATTTCCAGATTCTTTTTAGTGAGGTCTAAATTGGTGACAAGTATTTGTAGATTAGCTTTAAGTATAAGTGCATTAAAATAAGCGTTGGAAGCTTCAAAAATGGCATCCAGTTGCTCGCTATTATAGCGTTCCTTTTGAGCCTGTAAAAAATCTTTTTGAGAATTGATGGCCACGTTGGCCCCCGGTGAAAAGATAGTTTGAGAAAGTGCAATATTTCCATCAGTAGAGAACTCCGGAGAGAGGCCCTGAGCCCTTTCAGCTAAATTCGGATCTGTGTAGGTAGCAGAAGTCCCTGCTGTAACACTTGGTATATAATTTGTCCATGCAGACTGCACATCTTTTTCGCTAAGATCAACATCTTTTAGACTAGTCTGCAGGGCCAGATTATCTGTCAGTATTTCAGTTATCATGTCCAACAGATTGTATTTTTTATCTGAAAGTTTCTTATCAAAATCACCTATAAAATCCGTCATTGCTATTAAGCTGTATTTCATAGGAAGCCCTATTTGTTCAGCAGTATTATAGTTTAATGTAAGTTTGGAATCAAGGCTGAGATACACGGGTAGACTGGCTAGGGCCTCTCCAATAATATAGGCTTCAACATTCAAAGCTATCCTCCTGAAAAACTGGTTTAGATTGTCTTCAGCCTGATTGGTTGCCAAGATACCACGTCTCACTTCGTCAATATTATTTGATGTAAAAGACGGGATTTTTAGTTGGATACATTCTTTGGCCAGAGCTTCAATTTCATCTGGATTTAAATAAAATCCTTCTGCGATATACAACGCATCAATATCATCCAAATTTAAAGTTATGTCCTCATAAGTCATATAAGGAATAATTTTAAACTCTGCGTCCAGAGGTTTAAGTATTTCATTAAAATAATCATTGTATGGAAATAATTCCATAAATGGTTTTTGAATAACAATACCCACTCTTTTAAAGCCCGATAATTCATGCAGTGTTTTCAAATCCTCTTTATAAGATCTGGAAGCAATCAGGTAGGTAAAGTTATCAATCCCGGAAGATGGGCTGTCTTCGTTTATGTTGATAAAATCATTATTAACAGCGCCAAAAAGTATAACTGGAATAGGATAATTTTCCCGACCGAAAAGAAGCACATTATTAAATAAACCAAATGCTAAAATAATATCCACTTCCGAGTTTAGAAATTTCAAATAATTTGCTTCAGCCCTTTCTAAATTCAATTCATTGGAAAGTATATTTTCGTTCGAAAAATGAATTATAGCATCCTCCCCTACAACATTACTTACTTCATTCTTTAGTTCGTCTAATAATGGATCAAGTTGAGGAAGGGTTGTATCTAAAAGAATTCCTATTTCATAAGTCTTCTTTTCCTGCGATACAACTACAAAAGACACAGCAAGCAAGCAGACTAAAACAAATTTTCTCATGTTCAACATCAATTTCTTTTTACTGATAACTATTTAGTTAAATCAAGGAGACAAATATAACTTATTATTATTTTTCTAATTTTAACCAAATTAGGTTATTCCATAAGTTAACTGTTTAAAAGACTTTTGATAAATACAACTAAATCTATTTGAAACGGAAAAATATTTAATACTCAATGTACATATGAAAGCATATATTTAAGATAGAATTTATCCATTAGAATTGTACCTTTGCCATGTAACAATTTGGAAGCTTATGAACAGTAAATGGACTAAGAAACTTGTGATTTTTATCAATGGCT
>CAZHWD010000134.1:0-12155 GCA_964536335.1 uncultured Eudoraea sp.
TTCATCTTCGTTTACCCCCCACATAAAACCGCTATTGCCCCCGGCTATAATTTTCCAATCAAATTTTATTTCAAAGTTCCCGTATTCTTTGTCCGATAGAAGGCTTGCATCACCTTCTCCAGATTCCATATCCGAAATCCCGTTAAATATCAAGGTGTTATCTTCTACAATCCAGCCTTTTGTGGATTCTGCATTCTGAAAAATATGCCAGCCATCAAGCGAATTATCCGCAATCAAAGACTTCCATTCAGAATCCTCACTTTTACAATTCGTAAAAAGTAGGATCATTAAAAGGGGTAAAACTATTTTTCTCATATCAATATTTTAGACGGTTAACTGAAAGCCAACTGAGTTAGGATAAAGTTAAGTTAAACATTTGATTACTTGCAAGATAAGAATGAATATTTAACTGTTTCGTCTTTGGGATTCGCCTGCCCTTGCCCTGCTTTTAAGGACTATATTCAAGACGTATTTTATTAATAATTTATTGCCGATTTATACTTACCATAATAAAGAGAGAACAACGTCCAGATAGATATCGGGAGGTAAACTCACCGGCTCCGCTACTCCCTCCATCCCTCGTAATTTTCATCCGTTGATTTGGGAGTTTTTTGAATCAATAAAAAACCCATCGCCATTGCGATGGGTTTTTTTACTATCTGCTTTGTGGTTTATTACTGAACCACATTCATGCTATCAATAATCCTATAAATTTATTGTTTATTAAAAACAGCTAAAATCATAAGTGCCTGTAGAATTAGCAGAATTAACACCATCAAACGACTCTGAAGTATATATTCCTCCTGATTCAGAAGTAGGTTGAAGGAAATATTCCTCATAAGCACCCTGACCATAATTTAACGTAATCGTACCAGAATTATCCGAATACACATATGTGTACGATTGTGCAGTATAAGTTATCTGACTTTCCGGATTAATTCCGGATACTTGTTCATTAGGGGCATTAAAAGTATAACGTATAGTTAAACCGGAAGCCACACTGGACCCCCCAATTTCTCCTACATTTATATTAATAATACAACCGGAAATGGATTCCGGCAACTGGAAGCTGTTAGATTCTTCGTCACTGTCAGTTTCACAAGAAACAAAGGTTAAAACCACAATAAGACATAAAAAGGCATACTTTTTCATAAAATAAAGATTTGATTAGGCGTAACTAAACTTGATTTAGGAGCGTTAGGTACTTACAATTTGTAGGCCTCGGAAAAATAGTTTTCTTTGGCTTGTCTCCTTACCAACAAAATTCTTAGGTCGGTTGGTTAGTCCTGCCTGTAAGGGTTTGGTTGATAAAATTCTTAGATTATTTAACGTATTAAGGATATATTTATTGTTGCAAAAAAACCGGATAAAAAAATTTACAAATAATTATATTAAAAATCAGGTGTCGCTCTAATTTTTTGTTGAAAGCAAAGCTGCCTGTTACAAGGCTTAAATTGGTTCTAACAAACCTATTATGAGCCAATAATCACAATCCAATTTTTATGTTCACCCCTATCTGATAAAAAGTATTTAGCTTTTACAAATTAATCCAATGTTTATGCAACTCAGTATTAAGAGAAAACGAATTTTATAAATACCTTTATTAAAATTAATACCAGGTTGGTTTGCAATAAAAAATGAACTAAATTATGTGCAAAATGTAGTCGTAAACCGGACTTTAAAGAAATAATATGAAAGCACTTTTTTTTACAAGAGAATTTCCGCCATATGTTTACGGAGGCGCAGGGGTGCATGTTGAGTATTTGGCTGCCGAATTAGCCAAACTTATGGAGCTGGAGGTTCGCTGTTTTGGCGACCAGGATGAAAAAACCAACAATCTATCGGTCAAAGGATTTCCCTATGACAATCCCGTTTTTAACAATTCTAATGATAAACTTAAAGCAGTATTAAAAACATTAAGTACCTGTGTTCATATGAACGCTGATGACATAGATGCTGATATCGTGCATTGCCATACCTGGTATTCGCACTTTGCCGGTATTACAGCCAAATTACTTTATGGAATTCCGCTGGTGGTAACCACACATTCATTAGAACCTTTAAGGCCATGGAAGAGAGAACAACTGGGAAGGGGTTATGATGCGTCATTATGGATAGAAAAAACGGCAATAGAAATGGCTGATGCCGTTATTGCTGTATCAAATGAAACAAGAGATGATGTCCTGAAATATTTTGATGTGGATAAGGACAAAATTAAGGTAATATATAACGGGATAAATCTTGAAGAATATGTAGTTACCCAAGAAACTGCCGCCTTAGATAAACACCATATCGATAAGTCCAATCCTTATGTACTTTTTGTGGGTAGAATCACAAAGCAGAAAGGGATCATACATTTGGTGAATGCCATCAAATATATTGATCCGGATACTCAGGTTGTTTTATGTGCAGGAGCACCAGACACTCCTGAAATTGCCAAAGAAATGGAAGACAGTGTTAATGAAGTAAAGAAAATCAGGGATAATGTTATCTGGATAGCTGAAATGCTCGATAAAAAATCGGTGATACAACTTTATTCCCATGCTGATGTTTTTTGCTGTCCTTCAATATACGAACCTTTCGGAATAATCAATATTGAAGCCATGGCCTGCAATACAGCAGTTGTTGCCAGTGCTGTAGGAGGAATAAAAGAAGTGGTGGTGGATGGCGAAACGGGAATCCTGGTGCCTTTGGAGCAACAAAATGTGGCGCCTTTTGAACCCGTAGATCCTGATAAATTTGCACAAGATCTGGCAAAAGGCATAAACACCGTAATAAATAACAAAGAATTGCAGCAATCTATGGCCAATAAAGGCAGAAAAAGAGTAGAAGATACATTCGACTGGTCTGCTATAGCTCAACAAATTGAAACCTTATACAAATCTTTAATAAACTAAAAATATGTTCACGAAAAGCGTTCTAGCTATTATATTAGGGGGAGGTCAGGGATCACGCCTGTTTCCATTGACTGAAAAGAGATCAAAACCTGCAGTACCTATAGCAGGTAAATATCGATTAGTAGATATTCCTATTTCCAATTGCATTAATTCGGAAATAAAAAGAATGTATGTATTAACACAATTTAATTCTGCATCCTTAAACAAGCATATTAAAAACACTTATCATTTTAGTTTCTTCAGTAAGGCTTTTGTAGATGTTTTAGCAGCCGAGCTGACTATGACCAGTGGCGATTGGTTTAAGGGCACAGCGGATGCAGTTAGGCAAAGTATGCATCATTTTATGCAGCATGAATTTGAATACGCTTTAATTCTGTCCGGGGATCAGTTATATCAAATGGATTTTAACGACATGATCCAAAAACATATTGATAGCGAGGCAGATATATCTATAGGAACCATTCCGGTTCATGCCAATGATGCTCCTGCTTTTGGAATATTGAAAAATGATAATGAAGATAACATTACGTCCTTTATTGAAAAACCTGTTACTGATTTATTACCAGACTGGCAATCCGAAGTAAGTGAAGAAATGAAGGCGGAGGAGCGTTTTTATTTAGCTTCAATGGGCATTTACATATTTAACCGCGACCTGCTTATTGAACTAATGAATAATCCGGATACCATGGATTTTGGTAAAGAAATCATCCCGCAATCTATTGGAAAACACAAAGTAGTCAGTTATCAGTTTGAAGGCTATTGGACGGATATTGGAAATATAGATTCTTTCTTTGAAGCAAATCTGGGATTAACAGACAGTATCCCAAAATTTAATCTTTTTGACACTAGACGGGTTATCTATACAAGGGCCAGAATATTGCCTACATCCAAGATAACCGGAACTCAAATAGACAAAGCCGTAATAGCCGACGGATGTATAATTCACGCCACCAAAATTGAGCGGTCAGTCATTGGAATACGATCCAGAATAGGGGCTGGTTCTACCGTTATCAATACCTATATGATGGGCTGCGATTACTATGAAACTTTAGAAGAAATAGAAGATAACAAGATTAAAATACTGATGGGAATTGGAGAGAGATGCTTTATAAAAAATGCCATCATTGATAAAAATTGCCGTATAGGTGATGATGTTAGTATTGATGGAGGTCCGCATCTGGAAGACATTGAAACCGATACATATGTCATTAAAGATGGTATTGTAGTGGTTAAAAAGGGAGCAGTAATTCCCACAGGTTTTAAGATCTAATCCGAACGGCAGCTTGTAAGAAAACTTTCTTTGCAAAAACACAAAACCTGTTGCTAACAGGTTTGTGTGTTAAATTTTCACACCCGCAGAAAAATTTTCTTTTTATACAGCACGTACAAAAATGCCCATTGTACCCCTATATAGCACAAAACCATAACTACAGCATTGTAAGGATCCCCAACAAGCTGACCCAGCCATTTGAACAAGGCCGATGTGGTATACGCCCAATCTATAAAACCACCGGCCATATAAATCAAAATAGAGTTCATACCAATTACTTTAAAGAAAAACGCCCATTTTTTGTGCCCCAGGATATCAATAATGTAATAAAAAACCGCCATTAAAAGCATGCTTATACCACCACATTGCAAGGTGAAAGAACTGGTCCATAAGTTTTTATTGATTGGTAAAACCAGGTTCCAAAATTGAGCCACGAAAATGAGAATAATACCAATAACTACCAACCGGACCGCAGTTTCTTTTTGTTTATCAACACCACCTTTTTTCAATAAATTTCCCGCAAAAATGCCTAGTAGACAGGTTGGGATGGCGGGAATTGTGGATACAAAACCTTCAGGGTCATGTATGCCCAGATACAATTTTCCGGGCATTATCAGGGTGTCCAGATAGGAGACAAAATTACCTTCCATAGTCAAGTCTCCCATGGGGTAACCGGGAGCCGAATTAAACATTAAAAGGAACCAATAGCCAAGAAGCAATGCGCAGAACCAAATAATTTGGCCTCGTTGTTTGGTATAGAGGTATATAATGTTTGCAAACATATAGGCCAGGCCAATACGCCCCAAAACACTTCCAAATCGAATTTCTTCCAGGGGCCGAATTTCGAGACCATTATTATAAATAACCCCGAGGAGAAACAGGACCAGGCCTCTTTTAATGACTCGGAACAGCAAGGATTTGCGGCTAACTCCTTTTTCAAGTTGTTTCCCCACAGAATAGGGCGTGGCAACCCCTGCAAGAAAAAGGAACAAAGGAAAGATCAAATCGTAAAAAGCAAAGCCGTGCCATTCAGGATGTATAAACTGCCCGGATAAGGAATTCCAAAATGACGAATTAGTAATCTCTGCCATTTTATGAAATATTTCCTCTGCGCCAATGATCCAGAACATGTCAAATCCGCGTAGGGCATCCAGTGAATAGAGGCGTTGGCTCGTAATAGTTAATTTCATACTTATTTTTGGTTGGTCTTGAGATAAAGATAATAGAATATCTATTTCCTTCAACTTTTAATTAAATACCATAAATGGATTTATTGTATATTTAAATCGTTAATTAATTCAAAATGTACTTAATAAGGAATGGCAGATAATGAGAATTCAGTAACGAAACAAGATCCTAATAATTATTGGGAACAATTGGAGCGATTGGAAAAACTAATCAGGGCATCTGAGCTCAAAGCGGGTATTATATTTTCATTTCATGGATTAGTTTTGGGGGTGTTTTTTGACAGGTTAGAAGAACTTCAGCCAATTTTCCAGGAAGGTTCCCTCTTTATTGCATTGACCTGTTTTTGGATGCTCAGCGCATTGATTTCTATCTTCTTCTGTTTTAAGTGTTTTAAACCTCAGATTAGTAAGAATTATGAAAAAAATGTACTGTTCTTTCGTGATGCCGTATACGCATTCGGAAGTATAGAGAAATTCTCCAAAAAATTGATTGAAATATTTGGCAAAGATGAAGATTTTTACACCCAATTAAGTCAGCAAATTTATATTGAAAGCCAAATTATTGATCAGAAATTCAAAAATGTAGCACACGCCATTAGGTTCTTTGCTCTTAGTTTTATATTTATAATAATTATTGTTATTGTTTGGTTTATTCATTTGTATTTGTAATTGAGGTTTCGATTCACAGAATCTACAGCAATTGTATATTCCGTTCATGTCGTATTTATACTTCTTTCGGTAAGAAAAACCTTATGTTGGGAAGGTAAAAAGGCCTATTCGTCCTTAAATTTAAAATAGATTACCCTTAACTTCTTATCTTTTTTGAAGAAAAAAGTATTAATCAATTAGCTAAAACCAACTAACTATGGAAAATCATAATATCATACTTTTTGTTGAAACTGCTAATATCACAAAGGAAAACATAGAAGAATGCTGCTCTTTTCATCAGGAGGATATGGGTAGTTCCCCATCTAAGCATACGACCACAATAGATGCGGGAGAAGCTTTAACCTGGTTAGGGCTTTCAGTTTCCAATCCAAATGACGTTGTCAATATTACCAAAATAGAATATAAAGGTGGAGCTGATCTTTTTGGTCGTCCTAAGCTTAATGGGGACGGAGGAGATCCTGAAACTGTTATAGGTACTGTTATAAGCGCCCCTAAAGATGAGGAAACATATACCATTACTTTTACAGTTTTTAATGGTAATAACGGGGGGAAAAGAAATGGAAAATTTACATTGGACCCAAAACTTATACCACCAAATTGATATTCCATAACCTATGATTATACGATGATGCCAGGAGATCCTTGTTTCAGAGAACTATACTTTAAAAAAGTCTGTTTTTTAATAGGCTTTTTTTATTTTATTTTCTTTGCCGGATATAGTCAGAATCAAGCGGTTGCAGATAGTCTGGAAGCTATTTATCTATCAGGTGATTACAAGAACGAGGATAAACTAAAAATCTTAAATAAAATTACTAAGAATCAGGCTGATGCAGAAAAAAAACTTACCTATAGTCTCGAATTAATCGATGCCGCCAGAGCATCAGATTCTGTAAAATATATTATTACCGGATTTGCGGAAAAAGGCAATGCATTAAGACTTAAAGGTGATCTCAGCCAAGCGCTGAAATCTTATTTTGAAACGGCAAATATAGCAACCCGTGAAGAGGCCAAAAGCGACCTTGGCTTGGCAAAGTTAGCTATTGCCGATGTTTATTCAATAATGGGTAATCACGACGACGCCGTCAAGTATTATCAGAATGCCATCAAAATTTTTAGGGAAGTAAAAGATACTGTGAAAGTTGCAACAGCGCTAACCAATGCTGGGGATGATTACTTTATTAATGGAAAATTGGATTCTGCACTCATCTATTTTGAAGAATCAGATAAGATCTTCAGGAATAGCAAATACCCAATTGGTACGGCCTACAATAAAGGGAACATTGGGATGGTCTATGCAGAACAGGGAAAGGATGAGCGGGCAGAAGCGAATATCAATCAAGCGATTGCGATTCTTGAAGAGCTGCAGGATTACTACCCCATTTCTGTCTACCTGACCTATATGTCCGATATCTATTTAAAAAAGAATGACCGGGCCACTGCTCTAAGCTACGCGCAAAGAAGTTTGGAATTGGCCCTTAAGTATGGCCTTAAAGATCAGATCAGTGAGGCCAATTTGCAACTTTCCGAACTGTATGAACAGGCCGGAAACTATAGAGAATCTAACAGTTACTACAAGAATCACATCGTATACCGCGATAGTGTTCTGAATATTGAATCTGTTAAGCAAATGGCCGATCTGCGGACAGATTATGAAGTTTCTCAGAAGCAGGTAGAAGTAGATCTGCTGGAGAAAGAATCTGAAATACAGCAGTTAAAAGACCGAAGGCAAAAAACCATTATTTATGTTTCCATTATAGTGCTAATATTGGTTTTCTTCCTGGCCATGGGACTATACAGGCGCAATATATTTATCAAGAAAACCAAGAATATTATCGAAGAGGAAAAGAACAGGTCGGACGAGTTGTTATTGAATATCCTTCCCGAAGAAACAGCCATAGAATTAAAGCAGCGGGGCAAGGTTAAAGCCAAAAAGTTTAATTCCGTATCTATCATGTTTACTGATTTTAAGGGATTTACGCATTATGCGGATAATCTGGCTCCTGAAAAATTGGTGGAAACGGTAGACTATTATTTCTCAAAGTTCGATGAGATCATTGAAAAGTACGGTCTGGAAAAGATCAAGACCATCGGGGATTCATATATGTGCGCCGGTGGCCTTCCCTTTCCTACTAAGGACCACGCTGCTAAAACGGTGCACGCGGCCCTGGAAATGATCGAATTTGTAAATCGTGCCAAGACCCTGAACCCCACAAACCGGACTCATTTTGATATCCGTATTGGCATCAATACGGGGCCGGTGGTAGCAGGCGTAGTAGGCACCAAAAAATTTGCCTATGACATTTGGGGTGACGCAGTAAACATGGCCTCCCGTATGGAATCTAATTCGCAATCAGGAAAGATCAATGTAACAGAAAACACTTTTGTTTTGATCAAAGACAACTTTGACTGCGAGAGCAGGGGTGAAATTGAGGTTAAAAACAAGGGGCTGATGAAAATGTATTTTGTAAGTAAAATTCAGGACTAAAATAGGTGCAATGGCATTTAATACTCAATCTTAACAAGCCAGCTAACACCTTTTAAATAAAGTAGTAATAAAAAATAGCTGTGACTTTTACTGAAATTATGAACAACTCTACTATGGCTTCTATAAAGACTTTAGTAAACTATACCAGGGCTCACTTTTTATCCGAGCCATACCCATATCCATGTCCGTAATTATAATGCCTTGCTTTCCCAAAGCCCACATCATTCAGGGCATAAGCCATATTCTTCAACTTATTGGTTTTGCCAAGGTTTTTGGAGTAGTCCAGCAATTTCTTATCTGTAAACCCGGCACGGGTTACGAAGAGCGTTAGGTCTGCATACTTAGAGATCAGCATGGTATCTGTTACCAATAAAGTGGGGGCCGTATCTATTATGATATAATCAAACTCTTTTTTAACTGCATTGATAAATTTTTCAAAGCCTTCGCCCGAAAGTAGTTCGGGGGCATTTGGGGGCATTTGGCGACTGTAGCAGACCTTGATATTAAGGTCATTACTAACCCCCTTATTTATAACATTCTCCCAGTTCATAGATGAGTCTGAAAGATATTCAGAAAGCCCTTTAGATTTTTTAAGGACATCGAGATACAAATGAAGTTGGGGGTTTCTAAGATCGGCCCCGACCAACAATACCCGTTTTTTTAAACTGGCATAGGCCATAGCAAGATTAAAAGCCACTAAAGTCTTTCCTTCCCCTTTTATGGCAGAGGTTACATAAAGTATCTGGCCTGTATCTTTTTCTTTCTCCGGCAAGTGATGATTAATACTGGTACTTAACATCCTGAAAGATTCGGCCAGGATAGAGCGGTCATGGAATCCTTTTATGCTTTTTTCTCCTTTTAGAAATGGAATTTCTGCCAGCACAGGGATATCCGGGCTTAACTTTTCCAAATCCGTGCGATCGTAGATTTTAGTATCCAATGAAAACTTAATAAACAGTACCAGAAATGGCAATAACATCCCGATCATTAATGATACGGGATAAACTATTCTTCTCCTGGGTGAGAGAGGTTTACTGCTCGTTAAACCGTAATCTACCACCTTTATGGATGGCGTAGTCGTTGCCATGTTAATGGCCGCCTCTTCGCGTTTTTGAAGCAATAAAAGAAAAAGTTGTTCTTTAATGCTTTGCTGACGTTCAATGCCGCGAAGCATTTTTTCCTGTTCCGGAAGTTCCGAGAATACGGCACCGGCGCGACTACTCTCACGTCTAAATTGACTCAGGGAAGTTCTTAGATGAGCTTGATAAATATTTACAGTTTTAATAATATTTACCTTCGCACGTTCCAACTGCCCTGAAATTGTTCTTAATGTCGGATGGTTAACTCCCACAGTGGGTAACAACTTATCCCGCTCTATGGCCAGTTCATTATAATTGGCAACAAGACTGTTTAAACTCAAATTTTCCAGCCCAATGTCAGCCGGTAATAAACTGTATTCCGCCTGGTTAATTACGGTCTCTTTTAATAGTTTAGATAAGGAGATCTGGTTTTCCAATAGGGCTACTTCATCCTCTGCCTCTGATTTCCGCTGCAGGGTTACCCCGGCATCTGCTTCAATATAGGAGAGTCTGTTGGTTTGTTTAAAATCCTGTTTCCCCACTTCTATAGAATCCAGTTCACTTGCCAGGTCAACAAAGCGTTTGTCTATAACCTCCATGGTGCGTCTGGAAACCAATTGTCTGTCCAGGATCCCATCTTCATTAAACTTAGTAATAAGGGTATTCAATATGGCCTCAGAACGATCAACACTTTCCCCTTTCAGTGATAAGGCAAGGATTTCACTATTTCGATTTGTGGCTTGTACCTGTAAATCTGTTGCAAGCCCTATTACGACATCTTTCACAGGGCTTAACATTACTTCATAAGTAATATCATTATAATCCAGAAGATTAACATTTTCTGCAAGCTCTATCCCAAAAGGTAACCCGGTTGTTGGAGTGTCTGAATAATTAAAATCAACCGTAAAACTTTTTCCCTCTTCATCAATTATAATAATTTTCAGATTCTTTATTTCCAGCTCATAGATTCCTGTGCTTGCAATACTATCTGTCTCGCTGAGCTTCGTAATCACAAAAGGAGCATTCCAGATCTGCCTCGTTTTTATATTCCCTACTTCATAATAGGATACATCCAGATTTAGATCGGATACTACATAACTTAACAAACGATATGATTTTAAGACTTCTACTTCATTATCCAGATTAATCTTGGAATTACCGTTTAGCAATGACATGGCATCTGTAGCAACGTTCAGTTCCTTACTGTCATCAATAATTTTTATCTTGGCAACTGACTCATAAGTAATGGGGGCGTATCGCATAAACGCCAAACCCAATAAAAGGCAGATCAGTGTAGTAGCCAAAAACCAGGGCCAGTAGTGCATATATTTGAACAATACATCTTTAAGGACGAACGAATCATCATAATTATCGTCAAAATCTAAACCAAATGCTGTTTCTTTCATTTCTTATTTGGTAATTATCACAATGTAGGTCATTAGAAGAGGTCTAAATTAATTAATATTTTTTGAATTTTTTGCTTTTTTAGGTATTTTGCTGCCCAAACGATTCCAATACCATCTGGGCATGGTGTAAATCACATACCAATTCATAAGTCCCTGTCTGAATTTTAATTATTGAGATACTACGGCCAAAGGTCAGGCCACCTTTCGCTTTCTTTTCTATAAAAAACGACGACACCCTTTTATCTATCCCTAAAAATTATGATTAATTGCCAGAAGTTAATAGGGATTCTCTTGTTATTTTGTTATAACGATTTTATTATTCCGTTTCCACTTTTTAGTGCCTAAAATGAGTTTTTTAGATTTTTCCAACTCTTTAATCTGCCTTTCCGAAAGCTCCATATTCTCCATCGTATTCACACTGTTTACAGTAGCTCTTTTTGTTCCCTGGGGCTCCTCTATAAAAGAATGCCTACTGCCAAGTGAAGGCACGTATTTTTTAATGTCCATGTATGCTATTCTTAAGCGGTCTTTACCCGCTTTAACATTATTCAATTTTATGACTTTTTCACGTAGCCTGTTAAAATTAAAAAGCAAAGTATAAAGTATGGATCCCAGCAGCGCAACAGATACTAATTGTATGTTTATTTCCAGATCTTTAACCAGAATGGCCAACTCTATTACCAGAATATTTATAATAGCCAAAATAATTGTAGTTTGCTTATGGCTTAATCCCCTTTTTAATAAACGATGGTGTATATGATTATTGTCTGCACTAAAGGGACTTCGCCTTTCTCCTACACGAATAACAAAAACCCGCAAAGTGTCTAAAAGTGGAAAAGATAAGATGGCCAGCAGAAGAATGGGGGCATTGGGAACAGTAAACACCGAAGTTATGTCTGCGTTCAAACCCAAAAAACTAATGCCCTGATAGGCCAGCAGATATCCAATAAACATAGAGCCGGAATCGCCCATAAACAGTTTGTTGGAATCTGATAAATTATAAATTAAAAATCCTATTGTGGCGCCTATTAAACTAAAAGATATTAAGGCGAGGAGATAATGGTCATTTAACAAAAATAAAATTCCAAATGACAAGCTCGCAATAATGCAAATGGTACCGGCCAGGCCATCTATACCGTCAATAAGGTTAAACGCATTAATT
>CAZHWD010000135.1:0-36170 GCA_964536335.1 uncultured Eudoraea sp.
CATTATTCTGGATACTAGTTCACCTGATTTTGTATTATCAAAAAATCGAATTGGTAAAGACAAAATTTTCTTTTGTACCTGAGCCCGTAATTCAGAGATCATATATTGGGCCTGAACACTGAGTATTTTGGTTAACAGAAAAGAAGTTACAGCCTGCACTAAAATTGCAAAGATGACTACCCCTAAGAGAATCTTAAGAAATTCCAGATCTTTATTGGGAATAATGTCATCCATTAAATATTTAAGGGACAATGGTGCAACAAAACTGGCAGCCTTGCTAACGATAATAAGGGCTAAACCTATAAAAACCAGATTCCTTCTTGGCCAAATGATGGTTTTGAAGGCTTTTAAAATACTTACTCTTTTATCAGACATCAGAGATTTAGCTATATTATTTTATGAAAGGGTGCAATTTACAGTAAAATTGTTCCCCATAGGCCTAATCGATAAGAACAGGTCATATTTTAAGGAAGAATTAGCATATAAGTTTTAATACTTTTAATTTCACAAATACTTAAATCAAATTATGGAATCAAAAGACGGCAAAGGAAATATTCTTGAAGATGGAGATAATGTACATGTTATCAAGGATTTGAAGATTAAAGGAATGTCTAAAATCCTAAAACGAGGTAATATCATAAAGAATATAAGGCTAACAAACAATTCACAGGAAGTGGAATGTAGAATAGGTAAAAGTCAGATTGTTCTCAAAACCCAATTTTTAAAAAAAGCCTAAATGTGCTTTTGTTTTCTCTAATATAAATACAGAAAATGCCGATGATATTTCCTCTGATTAAATATATTTTAATTCTATCACTTGTACTTAACACTTCTTGTAAAACTACAAATGAGAATTCCGAAATAGATCAGTGGAAGGAACAAGCGCAGAACATTACAATTATCAGAGATGATTTTGGTATCCCTCATATTTACGGTAAGACTGATGCAGATGCTGTATTTGGACTGCTGTATGCCCAATGTGAAGACGATTTTAACCGGGTAGAACAGAATTATATATGGGCAATTGGCAGATTAGCGGAAATTGAAGGAAAAAAAGCATTATATAGTGATTTACGCGCCAATATGTTTATGAGCAAAGAAGAAGCAGTTGCTAATTATGATAGGAGTCCGGATTGGTTAAAAAAACTTTGTAATGCATTTGCTGATGGGATCAATTACTTTCTGTATACCCATCCCGAAGTGAAGCCTAAGCTATTAACCCGATTTGAACCCTGGATGCCAATGTATTTTAGCGAGGGTTCTATTGGGGGGGATATTGAACGGATAAGTACAGATAAAATACGCGCATTTTATGAAGAAGGGGTAGTTTTTGGTAAAACTGAGGAGGCAGAAATAGAAAAGCGTAAAGAAGAATTAGAGCCTCAGGGATCTAATGGGATTGCTATCTCCGGAACACTAACGCAAAGTGGTAGCGCCATGTTACTCATAAATCCACATACTTCTTTTTATTTCAGGGGAGAAGTGCATATGGTAAGTGAAGAAGGTCTTAATGCTTATGGCGCAGTTACCTGGGGACAGTTTTTTGTCTATCAGGGATTTAATGAGAAAACAGGATGGATGCATACCTCTACTTATACGGATGTAATGGACGAATTTATCGAGGTAATTGAAGAAAGAGATAAGAAACTGTTTTACGTATATGGGGAGGAATTGCGTCCCGTGATTCAAACCGAGATCGCATTAAAATATAAGGATGAAGAAGGCATGAAAGAAAAAACGTTCCCTATCTACCGCACCCACCACGGACCAATAACACATCAAATTAACGAGTCGCCTGTAGCTTCTGCAATGATGTGGGAACCGTTAAAAGCATTGGAACAATCCTATATAAGAACGAAACAAAAGGATTATGGTGGTTTTTATAAAATGATGGATATCCGTACCAACTCCTCTAATAGTACGGTATATGCAGATGCCGACGGGAATATTGCATATTTTCATGGGAATTTTGTGCCGGTTCGGGATACCATTTTTAATCATAGTTTACCTGTTGATGGGAGTAATCCTGGGACAGACTGGAAGGGATTGCACACGGTTGATGAAAATATTCTAGTGTTAAACCCTAAAAATGGATGGATTCAAAATTGTAATTCTACACCTTTTACGGCCGCCTTGGAGGATAGTCCAAAACGAGAAAATTACCCAAAGTATATGTCAATAGATCGCGAAAATTTTCGTGGGATCCATGCTATTGAACTGCTAAGAGATAAAAGAGGTTATACAGTAGATAGCCTTATTTCCCTGGCTTATGATTCATACCTTCCGTCTTTTGCAGAATTAATTCCCGGTTTGGTATCTGCTTATGACAAAGCTGAGCCTGGAATTCCCGAACTCGCAGGGGCAATTGACATATTGCGTAGCTGGGATTACAGAACTTCTGAAGAATCTGTAGCCATGACCCTGGCACATTTCTACGGGACATTGTATGGTAAAAAAGGAAAGCGACCTGCCCCAATGAGCGATATGGAATTAATGTCCTATTTCGGTTCGGATTCTCCGTTAGAAGAGCGATTGTCAATTTTTAAAGAGGTAGTGTTGCAATTAAAGAATGATTTTGGGAATTGGAATATTCCCTGGGGTGAGGTTAACAGGTATCAGCGTTTAAATGGTGATATCAGGCAGGCATTTGATGATAATAAGCCCAGTATTCCAATTGGGTTCTCATCTGGTCGCTGGGGTGCACTAGCGGCCTATGGGGCCAGATATAGCAATAACACAAAAAAAATATATGGTACGAGGGGGAATAGTTTTGTGGCGGTAGTAGAATTTGGTCCAAAAGTTAGAGCTAAAACAATTTTAGCCGGGGGACAAAGTGGTAATCCAGAATCACCTCATTTTGATGATCAGGCTATACCTTATGCAAAGGTAAAGTTTAAAGAAGCGGCATATTACAAAGAAGATGTACTTAAAAGGGCAAGGATTTCATATAAGCCCGGGATGGAATAAGGAGCAGTTGTTTTATTGCCTGACAACAATTAAGGACGCTTTTGATCCTGTTGAAAGTAACCATTGATTAGAGTGAATCAAAGCCCCTTTATCGTCATAAACATTTACCTGAGCTGTATTTGGCCCGGAAGAGCCCTGGTTTAATGCTTCGAAATCCAAACGGTTAAAGCCTTTTTCCAGGTCTATATTTATCCCCTTAAAACCTCCTGTAAGAAGGATGTTGTGCTCAACCACTTCACCATTTACATAGACTCTAACACGATCGCCATCTACATATTCATGATCACGACAAACAATACCTACAAAATTACCACCCGTTTTAACATCACCCAAATACATACTGCCAAAGTGTTTCTTGGATTTGGAATTCTGACGTTCACCAACTTTAGTGTCCAATTTTAAATCAAAGCCTGCTTGTTTCAATTCCTTTTCCGGAAGCATTTTCACATTCCTTGATTTTTTCGTTTCTTTTATACTAGCATTGGGACTATAATCTAGCAGTGATGGCATTTTCAAGGCTGTTCCATTATTGGGATTACTCTTTAAATCCAAATTTTTATCAGCCTCTATTTTTAAAGGCTGGGTTTTGGGAAAATCAGTTTGTGCGTTCACGCAAATAACTGATAAAAGAAATAATGTTAGTAAATATTGGTGTTTCATAACCTTAATTCTACGGGGTAAAGTTAGCAAATACCTTGCCATAGGGGCTTAATTTGCTGTTAAAATCGATGAAATTAAGATTTTGGCGCGCAGAAAATTATTAATTATTCTACTAAATAGGCTAATTATCTTTCGGGGTTTTCCAATATTGTGGTGGTGTATTTCCTGAACGCTGTTCCCAATAATCAGGTGTGACCTTGTGCCCTTCAAAAGTTTTGAGCTTTCGCTGGTATACCCAAATTGTTGGATTAAATACCATATCTGTGACTCCTAATGTGTATAATTGTGGTTCTTCTTCAGAAGTTCTCTTTTCTTCCTGAATAAGAACCTTAAACCCGTTGTGCTCCAGGAGTTTTTTTAAAAATTCAACCCGTTCTATAGTCACTTTTTTTTCTACAAAAGTCACCCTCGTTTCGTCAATACTACCGAATAAATGTTTGCCAGCTAAACTCATAAACATTAATTAAAAGCACTACTTAGTTCATAAATATAATCGTATAAGGGACTGTATACACCAAGTAACAAAATACCAAGGACAGTAATTACCAGCCCAATTCTCATATAAATTTTATTTCTGAAAAAAGGAATTGGATTATCACCTTTACGCAAAAACATTGCCCTCACCACCAACAAATAATAATACAATGAAATAGTTACATTCACTACCGCTAAAAATACAAGTAAGTAGAACCCTTTACTAGCGGCAGCTGTAAAAAGGAAGAATTTCCCAAAAAATCCTGCCACTGGGGGAATACCAGCTAAAGAAAAAAGTGCGAGCATTAGCACCAGACTCAGGTTTGGATTAGTTCTGTATAATCCCTCATAATCTTTTATGCGTTCCTTGCCGGTTTGTAAAGAAATGGCTTGTACTACTCCAAAAGCTGCCAAATTGGAGAATATGTATATAAGTACAAAGTATACTACTGTGGCCGTACCTAATTGGGAACCTCCAATTAACCCAAGTAAAATAAATCCAGCCTGAGCTATAGATGAAAATGCAAGAAAACGTTTCATATTCTGTTGCCTTAAAGCGAACAAATTACCGATAAACATTGTTGCGATGGCAATAAAATAAATCATGTTTTCCCAAATATGGGCCAATGGTTGTAAAACTGTATATAATAAGATCATTAATATGAATACGGCCGCACCTTTTGATATGACAGAAAGATAAGAGGCAATACTAATAGGCGCTCCTTCATAAACATCGGCAGTCCAAAAATGAAATGGCACGAGAGAAATCTTGAAGCTAATTCCAGCAAATAATAATACAACACCCAGAAGGGTTAAGTTTGCTGAAGTAAGCGTCTGGGCAATTTCACTGAAATAAATAGAGCCCGTTGTAGCGTAGAGTATTGAAATACCGAATAACGTAATTCCGGAAGCAAAAGCGGACGAAAGTATTAGTTTAATCCCTGATTCACTTGAAATTCTTTTCATTGTTTCATAAGCAGCAAGAGCAGCTACCGGAAGTGTGGATAACTCAAGCCCAAGATAGAACATTAAAAAATCACCTGCCGAGATCATAAAATAGATACCTAATAAAGAAGAAAACAATAAGATAAAGAATTCAGAACCTTTGTTCTGATTTAATATTTTTTCCTCTATCCAGTCTGCAGACTGTAGCAATAAGATAAGGACACCAATATTTAATACGTTTTTGAAAAAATGAATCAGGTGGTTGGTGCGAAACATTCCTCCAAATAAATTACTTTCATCAATTTCAAAAAACCCGATAATGGTGTGTATACCAAACAAAAATATGACAAGGTGTATTATGCTTACTTTTTTGGGTTTTGGGATAAAAATCTCGGCTATAACCAGAAGCAGGATAATTGCCAGTAAAGCAATTTCTTGTCTCATTAATAAAAAGCTGCTAAAATTCATTTTTGGTTATTTAATTTTCAGGTTATAAAACTCCTTTTAAAAACGGATCCAGACTTTTCAGGATCATTTCGCTTAACCACAGTGGCGCAACGCCAATAGCAATTATTGGTAAAAGGAGTAACAAAATACCTATTTTTTCATACCATCGTACTCTTTCAAGATTTAAGTAGGCTTCATTTTTTACAGGACCCATTAACATGATGCCAACCACACGCAATATATATACCGCCGTTACAACTATAGCAGAGACCGCTACCACGGTTGCAATTCTATAAAAGATATCGTCTTTTTCAAAGGCACCTACGAAGATGTTCATTTCAGCGACAAAACCACTAAAGCCAGGCAATCCCAATGAGGCTAAACCGGCAATAACATAGACCGCCGATATAAAAGGAATTACCTTTAATAGTCCTCCTAATTTGGTAACATCACGAGTATGCGTTCTTCCGTAAATCATTCCTATTAAAGCAAAGAAAAGTGCTGTCATAAAACCATGTGAGAGTGATTGCAGAATGGCACCATTCCAGGCCGTTTTATTCAACATAAGCAATGCAAATAGTACCAGTCCTAAATGGCTCACGGAGGAATACGCATTAATGTACTTTAAATCTGTCTGTTTAATAGCTGCAAACGCTCCATAAATGACACCAAAGGCAGACAAAATAATAAAGAACCATGACCAGTGCAATGCTCCCTCTGGCAACAAGAAGATAGCTACTCTAAATACACCATATCCCCCAAGTTTCATAAGGACCCCTGCATGTAACATGGAAACTGCAGTAGGCGCCGATGCATGTCCGTCAGGAGACCAGGTATGGAATGGGAATAAGGCTCCAATCACGGCAAATCCGATAAAAGTTATCGGGAAGAATAATCTTTGAGCTTCTACAGGAATGTTTACTTTGGCTATTTCCAGGATGTTAAATGTTAATGCTCCTCCGTCTGCATTTGAGTTAAAGTAAATGCCCAGTATCCCTACCAGAAGTACAGCAGATGCACCCATAAGCATAAGTGTTAGCTTCATTGCTGAGAATTCACGCGGGCCGGTACCCCATATGCCTATTAATAAATACATTGGTATTACGGCAATCTCAAAGAATACAAACATTGTAAAGAGGTCAATGGAAATAAAGAAGCCATAAACACCAATAGAAAGTACAATTAGTGATATGAAAAACTCCTTAGGTAAGTCTTCCATTTTCCAGGAAATAAAGACTCCGGCCAATACTACAATCGCTGTCAATAACAAAAGAGCTACGGAAATGCCATCAACACCAATGTTATAATGAATATTGAAGTTCTTAAACCAAACCACATCTTTTGTAAAAACCATAATGGCTTCATTTAACTCCCGCTCTTTGATATAAGAAAACAACAGGTTAATTGCCATTCCCAGCTGAACAAGACTTCCTGCTAAAGCAACCTTTCTGGCCTGTTTTAGATTTTTTGTAAAAATCAAAACCAAAACAGTCAATGCAGGCACTACAATAAAAAGGGATAAAATATCCATATTATTAATTTAATTTGTCCATAAATAGATGAATATAATAGCAATTATGACAGCTCCTGCAATAAATGCAAAGGCATAATCCTGGACCTTACCAGACTGCAAACCTTTGATGTTCTCAGATGTATTAACCGTTTGATTTCCAATTCCAACCATTGTCCCGTCCACATATTTTTTGTCGAATCTTGCCGCGGATCTTGCAAAAATATTAAACAGTATTTTTTTGGTAATAAAGAGATAGAGTTCATCAAAATAGAACTTGTGAAAAGCCCATGTAAAGAGTACTCCTAAACGATTTGCAAATTTATCTGCGAGTTCATTTTCTTTTTTATAAAATAGCCAGGAAAGACCAATTCCAATGAGTCCCGCAAATACTGCAATGGCGGCTAATGGATAATTCATATGAGTTTCAAACCCCGCTTTATCTGCACTTATAAATTCACTAAATGGAATAAACCCAACAACTATACTTAAAAAGGCTAATATTAAAAGTGGAGTAGTCATAGACCATGGAGATTCGTGTGGTTTATTTTTGTATGCACCTTCTTTTCCCCAAAATATTCCAAAATAGATTCTAAATATGTAAAAAGCGGTAAGACCGGCTACGAATAATCCAATTATATAGAGGAACTTATTGTGTTCAAAAGCAGCCACAAGAATTTCATCTTTACTCCAAAATCCGGCTAAGGGGGGTACCCCCGCAATGGCCAGGGCCGCTATTAAAAATGTAATATTGGTAATTGGCATGTATTTTCGCAATCCTCCCATGTCTTTAAGGAAATTACTATGGATAGCATGAATCACAGAACCAGCGCATAAAAACAGCAATGCTTTGAACATGGCATGGGTAAATAGATGGAACATAGATGCCATATAGCCCAAACCTTCATGACCTTCGTATCCCGAAACTCCCAGAGCAAGCATCATATAACCCAATTGAGACATGGTTGAAAATGCCAAAACACGTTTGATGTCTGTTTGAGTAATGGCAATTACGGCGGCAAAAAGAGCCGTAAAAGCTCCAACAAAAGCCACAATATTTAATGCAAAGCCATCTTCAATAAAATAGTACATGGGGAATAAACGAGCTACCAGGTACACCCCCGCAACAACCATAGTTGCGGCATGTATTAAGGCCGAAACCGGGGTGGGTCCTTCCATAGCGTCCGGTAGCCATATATGCAATGGAAACATTGCTGATTTACCGGCACCTCCAATAAAGATCAGGATCAGGGCCCAGGTAAGTACAGATAGTCCCATAAACGAGGTGGACGCCCAGTTTAAAATACTGGTTCCTTCAGGGTTATTCAAAGTTTCAAAATCATATGTACCTGTATAGTAACCAATAATCAGGATACCAATTAGAAAACCCAGATCTGCAAAACGAGTAACAACAAAGGCTTTTTTGGCCGCGGCAACAGCAGATTCCTTTGTGTAATAATAACCTATTAATAAATAGGAGGATACCCCAACCAATTCCCAGAAGATGTAGATTTGGAATAGATTGGTTGCTAAAACCAAGCCATACATGGAAAATGTGAACAAGGATAGAAAGGCAAAGTATTTGGTGTAGCCCGGATCACCCTTCATATATCCCCTGCTATAAATATGAACCATTAAGGAAATTACAGAAACAACAATCAGCATCATTACAGAAATAGGATCTACAAGGATTCCCATATCAATTTGAAGGCTATCTGTAAAGTTCATCCAAACGGTTTTTTCTACAATAGTTTGATAAACTCCTTCCGTTTTTCCGATTACAAAAAAGTACTTATAGGCAGAATAAAATGTTAAGCAGGTGGAGATTAGTAAACCCAAGACTCCTACATATCCGGAAACTGCGGGTTTAATTCTTTTATAAAAAAGCCCGAGGATCAAAAATACTGCCAGAGGTATTAAGGGAATTAAGATGATGTGGTTCAGATTCATACTCGGTTGAATTAGTATTTCATAGTTTCAATGTCCTTGACTTCCACTGAGCTAATTTGCCTGTATAGATTAATAATAATAGAAACGGCAAGAGCTGTTTCTGCTGCTGTTACGGCGATAATAAAAATTGAAAAATAAACGCCTTGCAGGACTTCAGGAAACACATATTTATTAATGATCACGAAGTTTACTACTGAGGCATTTAGCATCAATTCAACAGAAATTAAAATTGAGATCAGATTGGTTCTCGTGATAAAGCCATATACCCCTATAAAAAATAGGATTGAAGTTACCGTAAGAATTTCATATATGCTTATGCCTGGTATCATTGTGGTTGGTTATTTTTCTCGGTTAATTTTTTCCCTTTGGCAATTACAATTGCTCCTATCATTGCTGCCAATAAGAGCACACTAATTACTTCGAATGGCAATATAAATCCACCAGCCTCATAGCTTAGTAATCCGGTACCAATATCGGCCGTGGTGGTTGTTATAGAATTATTGATCACATTAAAATCATAGGAGTAAATAGCTGTTAAAAAAACGCCCAGCCCAATTAAACACGCAATGGCCGTCACTATTTTTTTAGATGCTTTCGCCATTTCCAATTCCATTTCAATATGGTGTACCAGCAATACTGAAAATATGACGAGTACAACAATTCCTCCTGCATAGACGGTTAGTTGAATTGCCGCCAGGAAATTATAATCTACCAAAAAGAAAATCCCTGCGATACTTACTAGAACAAAAGAAAGATAAATCACAGAACGAAGCATTTTTCTACTCGTTACTGAAGCTATGCCAAATCCAATGATTACCGCGGCCAGGCAATAAAAAATAATTCTCTCCATACTTAATCTTCTACACCGGCTTGTAATTCGGATCCCGGTTCGTTTAAAACTCTTGTAAGGGCAGTTCGGTCATATACGGAATTCTCAAAATTTTGACCCCATTTAATTGCATCCGTAGGGCAGACATCTATACAGAGTCCGCACATGGTACACATACTTAAATGATATACAAACTGATCTATTTTTTTCTTCTTTTTACCAGTATTTTCATCAATACCCCTGTCCCATATGATCTCAATGGTTCCATTTGGGCAGGCTATTTCACATTTTTGACAGCCTGTACATCGATGCTCATTATTTTCATTATGTGGCATAATGACCTCACCGCGAAAACGATCAAACATCTTAAGAGTTTCTCTATTATCAGGATATTGTTGAGTAATGGCACCCTTCCTGGATGTCACAAAATACTTTCCGGTAACACTCATGCCGGTGAGCAAGGTTTTTATGCCTCTATAGATATCTGAAAAGTAACTCATAATCTTAAAAACTTATAGTTAAATTAAGCCATACCAATAAGGCCATTATCACGATATTTGCAAGGTTTAAGGGCAATAGATACTTCCATTCCAATGTAAGTAGTTGATCTATTCTCAGTCTGGGGAATGTCCACCGAAACCACATCATTAAAAAAACCAGGATAAGAGCTTTAAGTAAAAACCAAAATACTCCCAACATAGGAATAGATTCAGTTATTCCAAAAGGAGACAACCAGGCACCAAAAAATATTGTTGTAGCAATGGCCGCAATAATAAACATATTAATGAATTCGGCTAAAAAGAAATAGGCAAACTTCATTCCTGAGTATTCTGTATGGAATCCGGCCCCCAATTCTGATTCGGCTTCAGCCATATCAAAAGGTGCCCTGTTGGTTTCGGCAGTACCGGCGATCATATATATCATAAAGGCTATAATTGCAGGCATATGCCCCTGAACAATTAACCAACCCGACTTTTGAACTTCTACAATCTCCGAAAGTTGAAGGCTTCCGGTTATTAAAACCATAGTTAGTAGTGATAAGGCAATAGAGAGTTCATAGCTAATGGTTTGTACTCCGCTTCGCATTGCACCAATCATAGCAAATTTGTTGTTGGAACTCCATCCACCTAATAAAATACCAATAACTCCTATGGATGAAACGGCAATTAAAAAAAAGATTCCAATATTAATGTCGAATGCCTGAAATTCCTTTGTAAAAGGAAAGACACTCAATGCCATTAGCGAAGAAATTATAACAAAATAAGGAGCTAAATTATACAGGAATTTATCTGCCTTGGTAGTACCGGTTAACTCCTTGGAAAGAAGCTTTATGGCATCGGCCATTGTTTGTAATAAACCCTGGAAACCAACACGATTAGGACCTATTCTTAATTGAAACCAGGCAGCAATCCGTCTTTCCAGTAATACAAGGAACAAACCGGCAATTGAAAAAATTCCCAGATAAACAAGTGCAATCAATACCATCTCCGCAATATTGGCTGCAGCTTCGGGCATAATGCTAAAGAGCCAATCGTGAATATTTTTTGTGATACTTAAAGCACTATTCATAGTATTTTTTTATCTATCTATATCTGGTATAACAAGATCCAGCGTTGCCATTGTAGCCACCAGGTCGCCAATTTTACCACCAACCGCAATATGGTTAAGCAATGAAAGATTTGAAAATCCGGGGGACCTGAATTTCAAGCGATACGGACTTTTCAACCCGGTGCTGATTATATAGACACCTAATTCGCCTCTTGCTGTTTCCACTTTTTGATAATATTCTCCCTTTGGTAACTTTATTACTGCATTTGTTGCCACTCTGTGTTCGCCTTCCGGAATGTTGTCTATTAATTGCTCCACAATTGACATAGATTCCCACATTTCCTGAATCCTAACCAGATAGCGTGCATATGTATCGCCCTCTGTTCTCAATGCTTCATTAAACGTTACCTTATCCAAAGCACTGTAGGGATGGTGTTTTCTTACATCACAAGAAAACCCGGAAGCCCTTCCTACAGGTCCGGAAGCTCCATAAGATATAGCGTCTTCCTTACTTAGCACACCTACACCCTTGGCTCTTTTTTGAAAAATGATGTTATTTGTTAGTAGACGGTCGTATTCCGGAAGTTTAGTTTTGAAATGGGTGATAAATTCTTTAACCCTTTTTACAAAATTGGGATGAATATCGAACATTAGGCCACCTGGGACATTATAATTCATGGTTAAGCGGGCACCACAGGTTTCCTCAAATATATCATTAAGGAGTTCGCGGTCCCTAAAGCCGTAAAAATAGGTTGTTAAAGCACCAACATCCATGCCCATTACTCCCCACCATAAACAATGGGAGGATATTCTTGTAAGTTCACCAATTATAGTTCTTATTACTTTAACCCGATCCGGTATTTCAAGTTGCAAGGCATTTTCAACAGTAAGGCAAACGGCTTCATTATTAATGTTGGCGGACAAATAATCCATTCTGTCCGTTAAGTGAACTATTTGCTGATAACTATCGCGTTCACACATTTTTTCAATGGAACGATGAATATAGCCCAGGTCCGGTTCAACTTTTTTTATTATCTCACCATCTATTGTAAGCAAAAGTCTGAGAACACCATGTGTTGCCGGATGTTGCGGCCCCATATTTATAAAATATTCTTCAGATTTAAAATCACTATTCAGGGTGACTGTCTCCATAACTGATTATTTGATAATCATATTAATGTTGTCTTCATAATCCTTTCGCAATGGGAAACCATCCCAGTCATCTGTTAAGAAAAGGCGTTTAAGGTTAGGATGATTGGAAAATTCTATGCCGAAAAAATCATATACTTCGCGTTCGTGAAATTCAGCTGTTGCCCAAATATCATAGACTGAATCTATAATAGGTTTATCCCTTTCTGCCGTTTGCGTTTTTACGACAAGGCTGTGCCTGAAATTTGTGGATTCCAAATGGTAAACAACACCTAGTTCTTCTCCCCAATCCACACCGCTTAAGCAAAATAAATAATCAAGACTTGTTTGATCATTATGTTTCAATTTGAACATGATGGCATGCAATTCTTCTATTGGAACCGTTACATTGAGGTATTGGGACCCTTCTTCAATAAATACCAAATTGGAGCTCCAACTGCTTATTAATTCCTGTAATTCTTCTTTCTTCATCTATTTTTTATAAGCCTTCATCAAACCCGTCAATTGGATTTATTTTATGTTTCATATTTTCCGTCCTTATTTTATCCTGTAGCATCAGCATACCTTCTAATAATGCTTCAGGTCTGGGAGGACAACCAGGCACATATACATCAACAGGGATAACATGGTCTGCACCTTTTACCACTGAATACGTGTTGTAGAAAAAGGGACCTCCCGAAATGGCACATGCTCCCATTGCAATAACATATCTTGGTTCAGCCATCTGATCGTATAAGCGTCTTAGTACAGGAGCCATTTTGTTAACTATTGTCCCTGCTATTATTATCAAATCGGCCTGTCTGGGTGAAGGTCTGGCTACTTCAAATCCAAACCTGGAGTAATCATGGCGCGATGCACCAGTCTGCATCATTTCAATAGCACAACAACTTGTTCCAAAGTATAAAGACCATAAGGAATTGGATCTGCCCCAGTTAATTATTTTATCTAATGATGTCACAATAACATTTGCGCCGTTGCCTGCCGGGATTACTTTACCCGGGAAGTCTTCAGGAACTTTACCAGGTTGACCCGCTTGTTCATTTTTCTTATCTATTCCCATCTTAACGCTCCTTTTTTCCATGCATATAATAAGCCCAAACCTAAAATGACAAGGAAGATTAATATTTCAAGAAATGCAATTGCTCCAATATCCTTAAACACCACAGCCCAGGGAACTAAAAAGGCAACTTCAACATCAAAAATTAAAAATAAAATAGCAAATAAATAGTATCCCACCTTAAACTGAACCCATGTTGGGCCTATAGTGGTCATACCACTTTCGTATGGTTCCCGTTTCTGTGGGCTATCTGACTTGTGAGAAATTAAATTTGATAAAAAATTCGCCCCTGCAACCAGGACAATTCCAGCAAGAAAAAATACAATAATGGCTTCAGACCCCATAAGCTAATTCATGTTATTTAACTTCATAAGTTTCCCCGGAGAAGAACAAATCATCAGTCTTTGCAAAGCTTGAATCAGCTTTAACAGCTGCCGTCAATTCATTAACCCGTTCTTCGAAAGTAACATCAGGAAAACTTCTAATGATTCCGGTTACTAATGGATATTCAGACCTTACCAACATTTGGTGCAAGGTTGGATCCTGTTCTTCAGCATCATGAATAAGCAGATCCGCTTCGGCAATTCCATTTTCTCCCAGGGTCACCACTTCCAATTTTAAACCGTTTAAGACCAGACCTTTGTTTCGTTCTTTGCCAAAAATCATCGGTTTTCCATGTTCAACAAATAATTGTTTGTCTTCTCTCACGGCCTTATCTGTATATTTTGAAAAACAGCCATCATTGAAAATTGGGCAATTTTGGAGAACCTCAATTAAAGAAGTGCCTTTAAATTTTTCGGATTTAATGAACATGTCTGTCATTTCTTTTGGAGTATTTCCGCCAATTCTGGCAAAGAACCGAGCTTGTGCACCAATAGCCAACTCCCCTGGTAAAAATGGTGGTTGTGTATTACCATAAGGAGATGATTTTGTCTTTTGGCCAACCAGTGAAGTTGGGGAAAATTGCCCCTTGGTTAAACCGTAAATTTCATTATTGAACAAGACAATATTCAAATCCAGGTTTCTTCTTAGCACGTGAATAAAATGGTTACCACCTATGGCCATGGAATCTCCATCACCGGTTATTATCCAAACACTTAGATCAGGATTGGCAAGTTTAACCCCTGAAGCAATTGCCGGAGCTCTACCATGAATACTGTGCATACCATAAGTGTTCATGTAATATGGAAAACGTGAAGAGCATCCTATTCCGGAAATGAATACTACATCTTCTTTTTTAAGCCCCATTTCTGGGAGTGCCTTTTGCATAGCGCGGAGGATGACATAATCATCACAACCCGGGCACCACCTTACTTCCTGGTCACTGGCAAAATCTTTAAACGTATATTTTGGTGTAGCTGTTGTCTCCATTTCTATTTCATTATTTTTTTAAATTCTTCTATAAGTTCAGTATTACCAAAAGGCAATCCTTGTACCTTGTTATATTGCAAAAACTCAAATCCATGAAAATTCATTCTTAATACCGAAGCAAACTGTCCTGTATTTAATTCACACACTATAATTCGTTTAAATCGTTTTAAGACCTCCTCTGTATTCTTGGGTAAGGGATTTATATAGTTAAAATGCGCAAGTCCGATAGATGAATAGCCTTCCTGCTTTAACTCTTTTATCGAAGAATATAAGGTGCCATATGTACCCCCCCAGCCAATAACCAGTAAATCACCTTCATCGGCAAATTCTGTTTTAAGTTTTGGGATATAATTTTCTACCCTCTTTACCTTTTCAGCTCTCACACTGGTCATATATTCATGATTCTCGGGGAGATAAGATACCTGACCGGTCACTTTGTCTTTTTCCAGGCCACCTACTCTGTGTTCCAATCCAAATGTTCCGGGAATTGCCCAGTCGCGCGCCAAAGTATCTTCATCTCTATCATAAGGATTCCATGTTTCTTTAGCTTCTTTTATTAGCTTTGTTTTTATCTCGGACATTTTAGAAACTGATTGTATTTTCCAGGGTGCAGAACCATTGGCAATATAACCGTCTGTCAATAGGATTACCGGAGTCATATGTTCAATAGCCAGTTTTGCTGCTTCATAAGCAAAATTAAAGCAATTAGAGGGAGTACTGGCGGCAATAATAATTACCGGACTCTCTCCATTTCTACCATACAAGGCCTGAAGTAAATCTGACTGTTCGGTTTTAGTAGGCAGACCGGTAGACGGGCCTCCCCTTTGAACATCAACAACAACCAATGGTAGTTCCAGTATCATAGCCAGACCGAGGGCTTCGCCTTTTAAAGCCAAACCGGGACCTGAAGTTGTTGTGATTGCTAAATCACCAGCAAAAGCTGCACCAATGGCAGATGTTATACCGGCGATTTCATCTTCTGCTTGTAAAGTTTTAACTCCAAAATGTTTGTGCTTAACCAATTCGTGGAGAATATCGGAAGCTGGGGTAATAGGGTATGAGCCCAAAAATAGTTCCAGGCCAGATTTTTCTGCGGCAGCTAAAAATCCCCAGGCAGTAGCGGTATTCCCCATAATTATCCGGTAAGTTCCCGCTGCCATTTTAGCTGGGGCAACAGTGTACGAATTGGGAATTAATTCCAGGGTTTCTGCAAAATAGAAACCTGCATTTAGCACCTTTGTATTGGCTTCTATTAATTCTGGTTTGGATTTAAATTTTTTATTGAAAAATTCTATGGTATGCTCAGTTGACCTGTTGTACATCCAATATACCATTCCAAGAGCAAACATATTTTTACTCCTGATGATACTTTTATTGTCCAGCCCTTGAACCTCTTTGAGTGATTCTTTGGTCAGTGATGTCATGGCAACTTCTATGACCACATAATTCTCTAAACTTCCATCTTCCAGGGGGTTGGATTCATACTGTGCTTTTTCTAAATTCTTTTTGGAGAAAGCATCGGTATCAACAATTACAGTATGGCCGGGCTTTACAGCATGTAAGTTAGTTTTAAGACCTGCAGGATTCATAGCAACTAAAAGGTCTACATTTTCTCCCGGGGCACTTATTTCAACACTTCCTATATGTACCTGGAAACCCGATACGCCATAAAGGCTTCCTTGTGGAGCCCTTATCTCTGCAGGATAATTGGGAAATGTAGCAATATCATTGCCGAACATAGCAGATGTGTCAGAAAATTGAGTTCCGGTTAATTGCATACCATCACCGGAATCACCTACAAATCTTACTACTGCGGCTTCAAGGACCTCCTGTTTTTGTTTTGTTTTTGTAGCAATCATCTATACATGTTTATTTTTTGCTTATTTTTAACTTAAATGTCGTCTGATCAAAAATATTGGTGCCAAATATAAATTGGACATTTATAAAGAAATATGACTTTTATCATTAGACCGATATTTGTGGAACATTAAATTTACGGACAATTATTTCAAAAACATATAATTATGGCTATTATCATAACAGATGAATGCATCAATTGTGATGCTTGCGTTTCAGAATGCCCGAATAACGCAATATATGAACCGGATCAGGAGTGGTCGTATTCAGACGAAACCGCTTTGAGCGGGATGGTAACTACTCCGGCAGGAAAAGAAGTTGATGCTGATGCCGAAAATGATCCTGTTTCAGACGAGTTCTATTTTATTGTTACCGATAAATGTACAGAGTGTAAAGGTTTTCATGATGAACCTCAATGTGCTGCTGTCTGTCCAGTGGATTGCTGTGTGCCTGATGAGGACCACGTGGAAACAGAAGAAGTATTATTAGCAAAAAAAGTCTGGATGCACGGCGAGTAGCATTTCGTTTATAAAATTATTACTTAGACATGCCCGAATGATTTCCAATCGGGGCGTAGTTTTTTCATCTGCTAATTGAATTAGATGCGATTTATATTATATTCCAGATGCTCTTTTCTTATTAGAATTAGAACATGGTTCTCTCCTTTCCGGGGTTTTAATACCTGACATTTGTCATAGAATGCCTTTGGTAATAGCCTTAATTTTATCGCAAATCTAAAACTAATACCACTTGCAGTTGTAGGATTAAAAATATGTTGTAAAGGCACTTAAATTTTTCTAATCTGCTTGTTTCTGCATTAATAAAATTACGATGATGAAAAAATTTCCAAAGTTAATATGTGATGCTAACGAGGCTGTTGCACGAATTGCTCACAAAACGAATGAAGTATGTGCAATCTATCCTATAACCCCGGCTTCGCCTATGGGAGAACATGTAGATGTTTATAGTTCTAAAGGACAAAAAAATATTTGGGGTAATACCCCCCGCATAGTTGAAATGCAAAGTGAAGGTGGAGCTGCCGGTGCGGTACACGGTTCTTTGCAGGCAGGGGCATTAACTACTACGTTTACTGCATCCCAGGGGTTGCTTCTAATGATACCTAATATGTATAAAATTGCGGGCGAATTGTTACCTTCTGTAATTCACGTGGCAGCAAGAACAGTGGCAACTCATGCCCTGTCTATTTTTGGTGATCATTCTGATGTAATGGCAACAAGACAAACTGGTTTTTCTATGCTGTTTGGAGGGTCTGTTCAGGAAGCCATGGACTTTGCTCTAATTTCTCAAGTAGCTTCTTTGCGTTCGCGAGTTCCCTTTTTAAATATTTTTGATGGTTTCAGAACCTCACATGAAATCTCCAAGATTGATGCAATTCCGGATGATATAATTGAAGCAATGATGCCTGAGGATAAGATCATGGAACATAAAAAAAGATCTTTAGATCCGGATCATCCTGTTATTAGGGGAACATCTCAAAACCCCGATGTTTTCTTTCAGGCCAGGGAGGCATCTAATCCTTTCTATGAAAAAGTACCGGGAATTGTTCAGGAAGTAATGGATGAATTTTACGAGCATACAGGTAGAAAGTACAGCATATTTTATTATTTAGGTCATCCTGAGGCCGAGCGCGTTGTAGTAATTATGGGATCTGGCCAGGGGGCTGTAAGAGAAGCTGTTGAGGCAATGGCAAATAAAGATGAAAAGGTTGGTGTAGTATTTGTTCGTTTATACAGACCATTTTCTGTATCTCATTTTATAGAAAGCCTGCCTATATCTGTAAAGAAAATTGCAGTTCTTGACAGAACTAAAGAACCGGGAAGCATCGGTGAACCATTGTATCAGGATGTGATTACTGCCCTGGTAGAGAGCGACAGAAATATATCGGTTATAGGAGGCAGATACGGTTTGTCGTCTAAAGAATTTACACCACAAATGGTAAAAGGTGTATTTGATGAACTAATAAAGGATAAACCCAAAAATCATTTTACAGTTGGTATAAATGACGATATATCTCATACCAGTCTGGAATCCGATGATAATTTTAAAGTGAGAAGTACAACTATCAATTGCATGTTCTATGGACTTGGATCTGATGGTACTGTTGGAGCGAACAAAAACTCCATTAAAATAATTGGTGATACCACCGATAATTATGTTCAGGGCTATTTTGTATATGATTCCAAAAAAGCGGGAGCACAGACTATTTCGCATTTGCGCTTTGGACCGGAACCAATTTACTCTTCTTATCTAATTGATAAAGCCGATTTTATAGCAAGTCATCAATTTAATTTTATTGAAAGATATGATATGCTTGCCGATTTAAAACCCGGAGGTACATTCCTGTTAAATTCTCCGTTTTCAAAAGAGGATATTTGGGACAAATTACCCAAAAAGATGCAAGAGGGAATCATTGAAAAAGAGGCGAAATTTTATGTCGTGGATGCTACAAAAGTGGCCCATGAAGCCGATCTTGGGAAGAGGACAAATACGGTATTGCAAACTTGTTTCTTTGCAATATCTGGTATCCTGCCAAAGGACGAGGCCATTCAGAAAATAAAAGATGCCATCGTTAAATCATATGCTCACAAAGGTGATGCTGTAGTTCAGATGAACTTTAATGCCGTAGATAAATCACTAGAGAATTTATTTCAGGTAGACTACCCAAAAGAAGTGAATACTGAGAAAGGTTTACTTTCCGCAATGACTAATGCTCCGGATGGGTTTGTCAAGAATGTGCTTGAAAAAATATTAGGAGGGCACGGAGACGAATTGCCAGTCAGTGCTTTTCCGGTAGATGGAACCTTCCCAACCGGCACTACCCAATATGAGAAGAGCGGAATTGCTAATTTTATTCCTATATGGGACGATGAAGTACTTTGTACACAATGTAATAAGTGTGTGGCCATATGTCCGCATGCAGCAATTAGAGCCAAAGTCGTCCCTAATGAGGTTATGGCAGATGCTCCGGGTAGTTTAAAATCAGTTCCTGCCAAGGGAAGGCCATTTACCGCAGAAACAGAATCTTATGTATTACAGGTTTCTCCTGAGGATTGTACAGGATGTGACCTTTGTGTAGCCGTTTGTCCTGCTGAAAGTAAGGAAATTGAGGATTTTAAAGCCATCAATATGAGGAAGAAACTCGATTTTGATGAAGTGGAAAATGTAAATTGGGATTATTTTATCAATTTGCCAGATTACGACAGAGCTGCCCTGCAAATCACTAATGTTAAAGGGTCTCAGTTTTTAGAACCTCTATTTGAATTTTCAGGGGCTTGTTCCGGTTGTGGTGAAACGCCATATATTAAAATGCTTACCCAGTTATATGGCGATAGTATTCTCATTGCCAATGCAACAGGTTGTTCCTCCATATATGGAGGAAATCTTCCAACAACTCCGTATAAAACCAACAAGGAGGGAAGAGGTCCTGCTTGGGCAAATTCCTTATTTGAAGACAATGCCGAGTTTGGTTTTGGAATGAAACTGGCTCTAAGTAAGAAACAGGAAATAGCTGTTACTCTATTAAAGAATCTTAAAAATGTCGTTGGAGCTGAATTGACTGAAGCGATTTTAAACAATCCGGAAGAAACTGAAGCGGAACGCAGCCAGAAATTTGCTGATATTGATAAACTTAAAGAAGTACTAACAAAGAAAAAAGATAATCGCGATGCAGTTAAACTAAGTCAACTAACAGAATATCTCCGTAAAAAAGGAGTCTGGATACTTGGTGGAGATGGTTGGGCTTATGATATAGGATTTGGAGGTGTTGATCATGTTCTGGCTTCCGGTGAAGATGTGAATATTATGGTTCTTGATACCGAAGTATATTCCAATACAGGAGGTCAGACATCTAAAGCTACTCCTTTAGGGGCAAGTGCTAAGTTCTCAGTGTCCGGAAAACGAACAGGTAAAAAAAGTCTGGCACTTCAGGCCGTTTCTTATGGGAATGTATATGTGGCTCAGGTAGCAATGGGCGCAAAGGATCTTCATACGCTCAAAGCCATTGAAGAGGCTGCAGCATATCCAGGGCCATCGCTAATTGTAGCTTATTCACACTGTGGGGAACACGGATACGATTTAAAAGATGGGGCATTACAACAGCAAAAGGCCGTTGAAACCGGATATTGGCCTTTATTCAGGTTTGATCCTTCTAAACCTAAAGGGAAAAAGTTCAGATTAGATTCGAAGGCACCCACTGCTCCACTAAGTGATTTTATGTATAACGAAACCCGTTTTACAAGGGTGGTAAAAGAAAATGCAGAATTAGGTGCAGAACTCCTGAAGCAGGCTCAGGAAGAGGTGGAAACCAAATGGGAACGCCTGGAACTTTTTAGAGATATGTAATTCTGTCATTAAAAAATAGGGATAAATAATATTGTAGTATTTAAAGTCAATTATAAATTAATACAGTTTATGGAAGACAAAACAAAAAGGCTTTATGAGACTGCCATTCAAAAACTGAAAGAGGCCAATGATGAATTATGCAGACCTGCGGAAGACGTTGTTTCTTTTATGGTTTGCCAGAATTCTCATATAGCCATAGATAATTACCTTAAGGGGTTTTTAATAGAAAATAGCATTGAGCCAGAAGCAAGTGCATCTGTTGATAAGCTATATGAACAATGTAAAGCCGTGAACCGGAATTTTGAGAAAGTAAATTTATCCGGTTTTGAATGTGAGGCTCATGAATTAGATTCAAGATTCTGCAGTGGCGTGACCAACGTTAGTAGATGTTATGACATTGCAGATAGCCTGGATACATTTCTGAGAGAGGAAAAAATCATTAGTTAAGAGCTATTGAAATTTCGTTCGATAAAAAGAACCTATACTTGGGACAACAATATGCTGCATTCGTCCTAGAATACTTCGTAATGCCATAATCTTTTCATTAATTGTAATAAACCATTAATATTCAAGAAAATGAAAAAATTATTTATGATTATGGTGTTGGCCCTTTTCAGTACCATCGCCATCGGACAAGATGAAAAACCTCTTTTCCTTTTATTCGAATTTATGCATGTAGATGAAGGCCAGGGTGCTGCATATGCGGAAACAGAGAAATTTTGGGAAAAAGTTCATGAACAAAGAGTTAAAAATGGCGACTGCATTGGTTGGGATCTTTGGCGACTTGCGCCAAGTGGACAAAAACAGGGTGCTCAGTTTATGACTGTCAGTCTTTACAATGATCCGGTGAAAATGATGGATGGAGGCGACTTTAATAAGGCTTGGACTGCCGCTTATCCGAATTTAACGGATGCAGAAAGTAACGAAAAAATGGCGATGACTGCAGAAAGCCGGGATCTTACACATCAGGTATTCCTTAGGGAAATAGATAAGACTAATGATAATTTTGATATGCCTATTGGGACTTTAGCGGTTATTAACTTTATGAAGGCAAAGCCCGGACAGTCAGGCGCTTATGAAAAAATGGAATCTGAACTCTTTAAACCAAATCATCAGAAAGATGTTGATTCCGGAGGTAGGGCAAATTGGGGATTATTGAGAAATATGTTAGGTTATGCTACGGAGGCTTATGCAAGCCATATTACTGTGGATATGTATACAGGTTATGATCAATTCTTTAACGGTGCTAATAATACCCAATTAACGGATGCACAACAAAAAGCTATGCAGGAAATCTCGAACATTCGGGATCTTAAGTCAATTACTTTGGCCACATTGGTCAGAAAAGTTCGTTGATCTGTTAGTTTAGTTGAATTATTATTTGAGTCAAATCCTCCCAAATTCGCGGGAGGATTTTTTATTGTTTAGCTCCAGGTGTTTCTAAGAAAACGAATGAAATTTGCATGCATAATGTTTTCAATATCTTCAGCGCTATAACCCCTTATGCTAAGCAAATCCGGGAGTTTTTGTAAATCGGCAATAGTATTTATATCAGCCGGACATTGTTCCCTGCCAAATCCACCATCGAGATCGGTTCCTATTCCCACATGTAAAGCGTTCCCTGCAAGTTGACAAATATGGTCTATATGATCAACCATTATTTCTAAGGTTATCCCCATGGCTTCAGGGGTCGATTTACCGCGCACCCAATTTGGAACCATCATCCAGGTATCCAGTGCAATACCAATAACGGCATCCCTTTTTAAAAGTTCTATAATCTGTTCATCTGAAAATTGCCTGTTATGGTTTACCAAGGCCCTGCAGTTATTATGACTGGCCCAAAGTGGCCCCTGGTAGGCCTTCATAGTTTCCCAAAAACTTTCATCACATAAATGAGTGGTGTCCAAAATAATATTTAGGCGCCCTATTTCTTTTAAAAGCTCCTTTCCTCTTTTGCCAATTCCTCCAATGGAATTTGTACCATGTGCATAAGTTCCGGGTCCATAATGAGCAGGCCCAATGGCTCGTAAGCCCTGCTGATAACTTTTCTCCAGATGATCAAGGGTAATAATTGAGTCTGCTCCTTCCAGACTTAATATATATCCGATAGGATTTTTATGCTTAGTTGGGGAATTCCAGAGATCCAGATGTCTGTTTAATTCCTCTTTGTTTGTTATCTGGGTCATTTCTCCAATGGCCTCCATTGTCCGGTACCACGCAAGCTGACCCTGAGTTTGTGCCCAGGCCTGGTGAGGGGAATTCCATCCGGGAAGTTGACTATCTCTTTTTACAAAACGTGCAATCTGAGTAGCCATGCAAATGCCTATATTGCCCTTTCTCATTGCGTCAAAAGAAACTGTATTTTTACCCCTATCCGGTTTGTCTGTCATCCCTTCCTCTTTCGCCCGAATATCGCGAACAGACCAGCTAAGGTCCCGGTTCCATTCCATTGCGTTCATAGCTAAGTCCAGATGTGCGTCAAAAATAAACATAGGCATTTTTAAATTTGCATTTGATGATCTCTTGCGGCAATTTTCCACGCTCCGGTTATCTGACCATCTTCAACGGTCAAAACTTTTGAATATTTAGCCACAGTAGGGCAAATATGCATGGGAATGGCGTAAAAGACATCGCCAATTTTTAAGTTATCACTTTTGGCATAACGAAGCACTAAATGCTCTTCACTTTGACCAATTTGTTCTGCATCTTCCAATCCAAAGATTTTTACCCTTGGAAAATCCATCTCAGGAGCTATAGCTTTATGCCCCAGATCTAAACAGATAACTTCTCCTTGGGGTTTACTGATAATTCTGGTAAGCAAGACTGCCGCCTGTAAAAATGGCATATCCCTAAAAGAAGTTCCATATCGCTCATCCCAAAGCAATGTTGTTCCGGGACTGGTCTCTACATTCTGTCTTGCCGCATGAATTGGAAATGTAGGCGATCCTCCAATAACTAATGTTTCTACTTCTATTCCCAAAACTTCAATTTGGTTTTTAAGACTTATAACCAAATCAAAAGCAGCATCACAAGCCTGTTTTCGAAGTTTTATATCAGCATCCCTGATATGACCATCGTAAGCATGAAGTCCACGCGCATATAAGTTGGGATCTTCTGCAATTTGCTTATACAATTTAACGGCATCGTCATTAGGTTCTAACCCTGTTCTGTTCATGCCGGTATTAAGGTCCAGGAATAATGGAACAACTATCTTGTTGGAAGCGGCCATTTCTGAAATTAGGCCAACAGTAATTTCATTATCCACAATAGTAGAAAATACTGAATTGGGATAGGTGGCAATTAGTTTAAAGAACCTGTTTAAATTAGCGCCAACAGGTTGCATGGCCAATAGAATGTCTATGGCACCGCTTTGTGCTAAAAGCTCCGCTTCTGCGATGGTGGCACATTTAAATTTAGTGATACCATGTTGCATTTGCATTTCTATTATTTCAGCAGTTTTATGAGTTTTGATATGCGGGCGAAGTCTGGTTACATCTCCTATAATTGAAATCATCAATGCAATGTTTTTTTCAATTCTATCCGGATATACGAACAAAGAGGGAGAAACAATTTCCTCGGGATTAATAAGTTCGTACCACTTTTTATCTGCCATTTTGAATCTGTTTAATGTAGTTGAAACATGGCCTCAATTTCTACCGGGATGTTTCCCGGTAGCATCATACCCACGGCACTTCGGACACCAACTCCATTATCGGTTCCAAAAACATCTGCCATTAGCTCACTAAAACCATTAATAACCAAAGGGTGTTGTCCAAAATCAGGCGTAGAATTCACCATACCCAATACTTTTACGACCCTATTAATATGATCCAAATCTCCAAAATGTGTTTGTATTGTAGAGAGCATCGTTAGACCTACTTGCTCAGCCGCAAGTTTTGCTTGTCCCAGGGTAAGATCTTCACCAACCCTACCTGTGATTAATGTTCCGTCTGATTGCATTGGTCCCTGTCCGGATACATAAAGAAATTTGTCGACTACCAGGATAGGTTTATACAGCCCGGCCGGAGGGGGAGCAGGAGGTAATTTTAATCCCAAAGTTGCTATTCGTTGTGAAGGTAAATTGTTCATATGCTTGTTTTAAATGAATGTGTTTAAGATCAATACTCCAATAAGGCCCATTACTCCAACGGTAGTTTCCATAACCGTCCATGTTTTAAGTGTATCTCTAACAGACAAATTAAAATACTCTTTAAACAACCAGAAACCTCCATCGTTGACATGTGACAACATTAAACTTCCTGATCCAATGGCAAGTACCATTAATTCTGCATTAACACCTGTTTTGGATACTAATGGTAATATTATTCCCGCAGCAGTTAAGCCTGCCACGGTGGCAGATCCCACACAGACCCTGATTACCGTAGCTATGAACCAGGCCAATAGCAACGGAGAAATAGATGATCCACTTAGCATATTGGCTATATATTCACTTACGCCACTATCAACCAGGACCTGTTTTAATGCGCCTGCACCAGCTATAATCAAAAGTACCATAGTAATTCCTGAAATGGAACTACTCACAGAGCCCATTATTTCAGGCATTTTTTTACCACGGGCTAATCCCAGGGTGTAGATTGCAACCAATACAGCGATAAGCATTGCTATTACAGGATTACCAAAAAAATCTATGATGGGCTTAAGGTAAAAATCCTCGGGAAGAAACAGATCTGCCAAAGTAGCAATTCCAATAAGCAGGATCGGTAATAAAGCGGTAAAAATACTAATTCGCATTCCCGGCATTTCATGATCTTCCAGTATTCTGGGATTTACAAATTCCTTAAGGGGGGTTGCCTTTATATTTTTTATGGTCCTTGAAAACAAGGGTCCGGCTACAATTATTGCCGGAATTGCCACAATGATCCCATATAACAGGGTTTTACCCAGATCGGCATCAAACATTACAGCTATGGCTGTTGGAGCAGGATGTGGGGGAAGATATCCATGTGTAACGGATAGTGAGGCCAACATGGGTAAGCCTACATATAAAAGGGGAAGCCCGGTTGAGGCCGCAACAGTAAATACCAGTGGTATTAAAATAACAAAGCCTACAGAATAGAACATGGGGATACCTACAATGAATCCGGTTAGTACAAGGGCCCATTGAATATTTTTTATACCAAATTTACTTACCAGTTTTGAGGTTATGCGTTGTGCTGCGCCGCTATCCGCAACCAATTTGCCTAACATGGCACCAAAACCTAAAATCATTACTAAAAATCCCAAAGTATTCCCTATTCCATTTTGAATAGATTGTACAACACTTTCCAGCTTCATTCCTTCCGCAATGCCTACAAATAGAGAAACAATGATAAAGGTTATGAATGCGTTAAGTTTAAATTTGGCAATCAGGATAAACAGAAGTATTATCCCAATAATTACTATAAGCAGCGGCATACGGGTTGTTGGTTATGAACTTTGAAATACTAAATATACTATTTCATAAAGGAAATAACAGAGTTTGGTATAAACAAAAATAAAGGGCCAATTTGGACCTCAATTATTTTAACTTTTACCTTCGGGAGAAATATATTTATAAACGAGTCCCACTAACAAGGCAACTACCATAGGAGCTACCCAAAAAAGCCATAGGGTGCCGATAAATTCTGCCAGTAATTTTTTCATTTAGTTGGTTAATTGAAAAATTTACAAAAGATATACGTTTTTGCCAAGGGCTATAATTAAGGACCAGAGCCAAGAAAGGTGATAATTGCTATAGGTTCATGGTTTATAAACATTGAATTGCTTTTATTATCTTGTATAAAATATTATAACGATGGATAAAAGGTCTTTTCTGAAAAATATTGGGAAGATGGCAGCAATTACGCCTTTTCTTCCCTATAACCTGAATGCCCGGGAAATTAAAATTCGTAAGGATTATGGAAATAACGATGAGGAGTTCTGGAAGAACGTCAGAAAAGATTATTTGCTCAAACCGGAGTATATAAACCTGGAAAACGGATACTACAATATAACCCCTCAGCCAACTATGAGCCGGTTTCTGGAGCATGTTAAAAATATTAACTATGAAGGTTCCTACTATATGAGGACGGTTCAGTGGGAAAATAAAAACCGGGTCACCGCACGTTTGGCGGCTTTGGTTGGCTGCTCATCGGATCAATTGATCATTACTCGCAACACTACGGAATCTTTAGACATGATAATTGGGGGTTATCCATGGAAGAAGAATGACGAGGCAATTTTTGCAGAACAGGATTACGGCTCCATGCAGGATCATTTTGCATTGATTGCAAAGCGGTACGGGGTTGTCAATAAAGTAGTTTCCGTGCCTAACCATCCGGTTTCAGATGATGAATTAATTACACTGTACGAGGAACAAATTACGCCTAACACCAAATTAATCATGGTGTGCCATATGATCAACATTACAGGACAAATATTACCTATCCGAAAGATTTGTGATATGGCTCATAAATATGGTGTTGAGGTCATGGTTGACGGAGCGCATTGTATTGGCCATATTCAGGTGAAGATAGATGATCTGAACTGCGATTATTACGCTTCCAGCCTTCACAAATGGTTAAGCGCCCCCTTAGGTGTTGGACTACTCTATGTTGCTAGTGATAAGATATCAAAAATATGGCCACTATTGGCAGAACATGACCGGGATCCCAATGACATTACAAGGTTGAATCATACGGGCACCCACCCGGTTCATACCGATCTTGCTATTGATGACGCAATAGATTATCTGGAAATGATTGACCTGGAAAGAAAAGAGAAAAGATTAAGGTTCTTGCAGAGGTATTGGAGTGAAAAATTAAGGAATGTAAAAAATATCAATGTAAATACACCGGTTGAGTATTATCGAAGTTGTGGGATTGCCAATGTGGGAATTGAAAAAATAGCTCCTGCAGAGTTGGCAAATATTCTTTTTAATGAATTTTATATATTTACGGTAGCCATAGATAATGCCAACGTTCATGGATGTAGAATTACTCCAAATGTATACACAACTACAAAAGAACTGGATACTTTTGTAGAAGCTATGAAAACATTGGCTTCGAGAGCATGAGGTTTTATATCAGCTATGCGGACCATTTATTTTAGATGGCTTCGCCAAAAGAGAAGCCTGATAATTATCATGGGAAACGTAGGTTTCTGAGTCTAGTTTTGACCAGTATTGTCCTATTTATTAAGCTATTATTTATCTTACTATTCATAAGGTTTTTGTTATTATTGAACACGGTAATTTTACAAACCCTTTGTACTTGAAATAAATGATTAAGCCTGAAAACAATTACTTTATCTAACAATGCATTATAATCTAAAAATTGTTTTAAAAATTCTTCTAAGAGAACAACTAATAAACAACTTTAACTAATTAATATGACTGAAACTAAAGGAAAATGGCAATTAAAACACAGTATTGTGTTAATGCGGGTACTTATTGGCTGGCACTTTTTGTACGAAGGTGTCATAAAACTCTATAATCCTGACTGGACCTCATTTGGCTATCTTGCAACAGCGCAAGGTCCTCTGGAACCCTTATTTTTGGCAATGGCAAAAGAACCATTAATAGGTTGGGCAGACACCCTTAATTGGCTGGCACTAATGTTTGTAGGGATTACACTTTTATTGGGGATATTTGAGAAAAAAGGTGCTTTAGTGGGAATTTTATTACTCGCTTTATATTATTTGGCACATCCTCCTTTCCCCTGGCTACAGCAAGTAAATGTTGAGGGAAGTTATTGGTTTGTAAATAAAAATCTAATAGAACTTGCGGCCTGTATGGTTATTTATCAATTTCCTACCGGACAATATTTTGGTCTATCATACCTATTTAACAAAAACAAAGAACAAACTAAAACTGAAACCTTATGAAATGGAGTAGAAGAGATGTAATTAAAGGCTTAGGCGGAATCCCAATACTCGGCGCTGTATGGTGGGCTGGTGCTGCAAATACGGTTTCCAAAAACAGGGAACGTACGGCCATACTCGAACAATTAAATATTCAGCCTTCATTACCTTCTGCAGTAAAAGAGTTTAGCGGTGACCCCGTAAGAGTAGGAATTATAGGTTTTGGTATTCGGGGAGAACAATTATGCAGAGCATTAGGATTTGCAACCAAAGAATGGTTGGAAGAAATGAGATTAGCTGCCGAGGAGGATCCGAATCACTCCCGTTTGAAAGATTTTATGAATCAAGATGAACTGAATGTAAAACTTACTGCAGTTTGCGATGTGTATGATGTTAGAGCAGACAGGGTAATTAATTCTTTTTCTACCGAGGATACCAAGGTGATTAGATTTAGGACGCATCAGGAAATGATCCGCAGTGGTAAAGTAGATGCAGTAATTATAGCTACCCCGGATCACTGGCATGCTCCTATGGCTATAGACGCTCTTGAAAATGGAATACATGCTTATCTGGAAAAACCTATGACCCATACCGTAGAAGAGACTTACAGGCTAAAAGAAGTCGCTGAAAAGTCTAAAGCATCGCTTATGGTTGGTCACCAACACAGACAAACTTTAAGTTTTCAAACGGCTCAGGATATTGTTAGCAAAGGGGTACTTGGTCACATTTCTCTTGTCCAGACCAATACCAATAGGAACGATGATAACGGCGCCTGGAATTATCATATAGAAGACGAGGCAAATCCTCAAACAATAGATTGGGATCTCTTTTTAGGCTCAGCTCCAAAAATACCATTTAACAAGAATCACTTTTTCAGATGGAGAAAATGGTGGGCGTACGGATCCGGTCTTTCCGGAGATTTGTTAACCCACGATTATGATCGTCTTAATTGTGTATTGCAAATGGGTATCCCTTCATCCATAATGGCTTCAGGAGGAATTTACACTCATAATGACGGACGAAATGTTCCTGATGTACTTCAGGTAAATATGGAATTCCCACAATTTAATACTGGAAGCAGTCAGAAAAAGGGCAAGGAAAAAGGAATGACTTTTGTCTACAGTGCCACTCTTGGCAATGGCTTTAACAGGCCAACCATTCTTATGGGACATGATGGTACCATGGAATTAGGCAACCAGCTTACTGTATGGCCCGATAGCAGGTCTACAAAGTATGCAGATCAGATTGAATCTGAGAAAATGAAGCCATCGGTTCCGGTTTACAGCTACAATCCTGGGGCTAGTGTGCCCGATGCGGTTTCCTCGGCAACGTCGCAATATTTTGCGGATAAAGGTCTTATGTGGACGTACATTAACGGAGCAAGAGTTGATTCAACATTTCTTCATTTAAGGGAATGGCTTAGTAGTACCCGTAACGGCGGTAAAGTGAGCTGCGGCATAAATGAGGGATTTGATGAAGCAATTTCAGCTCATATGGCAGGACTTTCAGTTAAACTCGGAAGACGAATCAAATGGGACGCTGCTGCACAGCGCATTGCACCCATTGAAGGTATCGATTTTGATGAAGTGCTATTATCTGGTATGTAATAACGAAAGGCAGTAGTAAAAGATTAATTTCTAAGTAGATATATTCTAAGTAATCAGGACTGATTTTAGTTCTGATTACTTTTTTATTGACCATTTCTTAAATAGCAAAGATTTATGATATCACTGGTTTAACCTGATAAATATCATATTATCTACATTTTACATGACGTAATTTTGGGCATATCATAATTCAAATAGTCATGCAAGTCAAAAAAAACCCAAAAGTCGATTTAAATAGAAATAGTGGACTGTATTTTGTAATAGGACTTACAGTCGTTCTATTTTTGACCTGGCGTGCTTTAGAATACAAATCGTATCCTACAGACACCACAACTCTGGACATTGCTCAGGCCGTAGATGACCTTAAAGAAGATGTGCCGGTAACAGAGATAATAAAAACAACACCACCACCACCACCAGCAGCTCCTGAAGTAATTGAAGTAGTAGAAGACACAGAGGAAATAGAAGAAACAATTATTGAGAGTACAGAAACTAGCCAGGAATCAGTGATTGAAGAGGTAATGGATGTTGGTGACGTAGAAGTTGGAGAAGAAGAAGAAGATATCGTAGTCCCCTTTGCAGTCATAGAAAATGTTCCAATTTATCCCGGTTGTGAAAGTGCACAAGGTAATGATGAACGAAAAGCCTGTTTTCAAAAAATGATACAAGCTCATATCTTCAAAGAATTTACCTATCCTGAAAGTGCACTTGAACTGGGAATCAAGGGAAAAGTATTTGTTCAGTTCATGATTAATTCTAAAGGAAAAGTAGAGGCAATAAGGACCAGGGGCCCAGACAAATTATTAGAGAAAGAAGCACACCGTATTATAGCTGCTCTACCAAATATGACTCCGGGAAAACAACGCGGAAAATCTGTTAAAGTTCCATATAGTATACCAATTAACTTTATCATACAATAGAAATAGAGCACATGACTATTTCGTGAGGATTGATTCAACTAATACCTGGTATTGGAAAGGATCAATCCTCATTTTGTTTATAGTCCGCTAACTTCTGTGGTCCTTCGAGTAAAACCCGTACAATTTGAAGCGTACCATCTTCCTTAGTCGCGATCTGCCATTTTATAAGTGAAATAAGTCCGTTTTCTATTTCTATCCCGGTAATACTTCTGGGGTGCACACAGCTTCCATCATTAAATAAAGGGATATCACCGGGTTCAGGGAATCTGGGCCGATGTGTATGACCCATTACGGTTATTTTTAAATTGTTTCGCAAAATCCATTTCTTAATCCTTTTCTCCACCTTTATTAATTCACGGTTGTTTCGGGCAGGACTAGTAGGATCAGCTATTCCCCAAACCTGCAAGGGTTTCCAAAGGATGCGCACCAAAAAACGATTGAACCGCCAACCGTGATAATTCATGAAATCTGCCTGGTGCCCATGCGTTAAAAACAATTCCTGACCGCTCTCCGTGTGTTTTAAAACTATTGCCTCATGAAACTGTAATTTATCTAATAAAGCAGATTCTTTTTCATCTTTGGGCTCAAAGTAGGTATAAAGATTTTTTTTTACATATTCCGGTTTTCGATACACCATATCGTGATTTCCGTAGATCATATGCAACCTGTTTTCCTCATGAAAACGTTTCATTAGCAAATAAATATTCTTATGGGCTTCAAAAATGGGTTCAAAAGTCAGATTCTCCCAGAGTTCATCCCCGTCACCCAATTCACAATATTGGAACCCGTTATTATAATAATGTTTCAAAGCATGATAATAGATATTCCTGTTATTGGCAAACTCATCCGCAAAACTATTATCACCCCTATGACAATCGCTAAAAAGAATAAACTTTGAGGAGTCATCAAAGGCTATGATTTTGGCCCTTTTGTAAGCGTTATTAAGTCTGTTATCTGAAGACATTATTATAATTTGTATAAATATCTAAAAAATGCACGGAACACCGTTAAAATTCATTTAACAAAAAGAAATGGAATAGTTTTGTAATTTTATGGTCAATCTGTAGACATATATCATTATGGGAACTATAAATAAAGATATGCCGCTGGAAATGTTAATTAGCTTTGACAAGCTATTACAGCAGTATGATACTATGGCCAAAAGTGATGATTCTTTTTTGTCATCCAGGGCTAAGTATGTATTGGAAGCTCAGGCACCATTTCCCGAATTAAGGGATGGTTTTTCAGATATTAAACTTCTTGATAAACATAAAGAAGTTATTCGCGTAATTTTGCAGGATTCGTTTGCCGAGGTATTAAGCAAGAATGAAATTAAGGCTGCTTCTTTGCCTTATTTTGATATTGTATTTAATAAGTCCAAAAGATTTCAAAAGATTTTGGACAATGCCGGTAAGGATTTCAAACCTTTTATACGTAATCAGGATGAAGGGATAGACTATATTATGGCCAGTACGGTGATCCTTAAATTCCATTATGGATTTAACCTCGATTTTAGCAGACCGTATTTCTATGATATACCGGATGCTAATGGAATAATGCATCATTATCGCATTTTATATAATGCCGATTTTATCGATATATTTCCAACAGATTTGGCTAAAGAATTAACCCAGGCAGATGTTGATAAGCTTTTAGAAAACCCGGAAGATCTTGAACTCTGGAAGGAAATGATACCTCCAAATAGTTTTATTTCAAAAGGCTTTGTAATCTCCAATATGTTTGATGTTACTGCAGAGCATACCATATCTGAAATTAAATCAAGTCTTATCTCAAGTGATAAAAGAGGCAGTGATAGTTTTATATTCGAACTTCAGGATACCTTCAGATCCTTCTTTAGGATTAAGGAATTAAAAATAGGTTTTGTCACCTATAACTCAAAAGATGATCAATTAGAACGTGTGTTTGGCAGGGGGATAGAAAGCTTTATCCTTAAAGAGAAAGATAATGAGCTTTGTAATGATGCCCTGTGTATTGGATCCTATGATAAAATAGTGAATCAGAAAGGATATTTTGCTGTCTCTGACGTTGAAAAGTATTATAAATTATCCGAAGGAATTGAACCTTACAAAGGCTTGCATCAGCAAGGAATTAAAAGTGCCATTTTTGCTCCTATTGTGAATGAAGGAGAACTTTTAGGAGTACTGGAACTCGTATCTACTAAAAAAAATCAATTAAACGGGGTTAACGCGACAAAGCTGGATGATATAATGCCGTATATCGTTGCTGCTGTTGTTCGCTCTAAAAATGAAGAAGAAAATTTAATTGATGCCATTATTCAAAATGAATGTACTTCGGTGCATAAATCTGTTCATTGGAGATTTGAAGAGGAAGCCAAACAATTTATTATTGATGGTATTGAGGGCAGGCAACCTTCATTTAAAGAAATAGTTTTTAAGGATGTATATCCTTTATACGGTCAAATAGACATTAAAGCCTCTTCACAAGCCAGGAATACAGCCATTCAGCGAGATCTGATGATTCAATTGTCGAATATCAAAGAAGTATTGAATGCTGCATTGAAGATTGAAAAATTACCAGTATATGAGGAACTTATATACAGAATAAACAATTTTGTAGAAGATATAAAAGAGACCTTATTTTCCAATAGTGAACAGACTATATTCGACTTCGTCTATGCTGATGTAATACCAATCTTCAATCATCTTAAAAAACAAAGTAAAGAATTGGCTGAAATGGTTGAAGAATATGAAAAGACCATTAATGCCGAAACACATTCTTATTACGATCACAGGAAACAATATGATGATAGCGTGATGAAGATTAATAAAAAACTGGCATCTGTAATTGACAAGCATCAGGAGGCCGCGCAAGAGATGTTTCCTCACTTTTACGAACGCTATAAAACTGATGGGATAGAACACAATATGTATATAGGCAGTTCTATTGCAGAGAACAAGGATTTTGATCCTTTGTATTTAAAAAATCTTCGATTATGGCAGCTGCAGGTGATGTGTGAGATGGAAAACAAGTATTACAACCTTAAACCCGAATTGGACGTGCAACTAGACGTTGCCTCTCTTATTCTGGTATATAGCACCTCCTTGTCTATTCGCTTTAGAATGGATGAGAAACAATTTGATGTGGATGGCACCTATAATGCCCGTTATGAAATAATAAAAAAGCGTATCGATAAATCCTTTATCAAAGGCACCAGTGAAAGGCTAACCCAAAAAGGGAAGCTATCTATAGTTTACTCTCAGAAAAAGGATGAGCTGGAATACCTTAGGTATATCTCTTTCTTGAAATCCAAGGGATATTTCACTAATAATATTGAAATAGTGGAACTGGAAGGGCTTCAGGGAGTATCAGGACTCAAGGCAATAAGAGCTGAGATTCTTTATAGGAAAAATACAGAAGATGGAAAAACCTTTACGTATGAAGATTTGATGGAGGAATTAAAAGCCTAACAAGCCTACCGTATCAGGCCGCGAAATATTTCCAGAATAAAAGAAAGCAAGAGCAAAAGCGACTACTGAAACTATAATGCCAATCATAAAAATAGTATATGTCCAGCGTAAAATATTATATTTTCTGTTTAATACTATCCCAAGAAAATATAAGTCTTTAGTTAATGACGAATAAATATATTCTTTATCCTTTACCAATTCTTGCAGGGCCCATTCATAGTCTTCTAATTTCATTTTATGAAAATTGCCAAAGAATAGGAGATTAACTTTTTTATTTGCCACATCTGCCTTACTAAATTTACCGCCGGTAATATTAGGACGTGTTGCAATAACCGCCATCACCATTGAAGTAACTGTGAAAATCACAAAAATTATTGTTGGGTATATTAGGTAGGTATTAGACGGATTATCTAATTTGGGTATCAGGTTAGATAATACCACAGAAAGGATAATTGCGTTAACAGATAGCAAAATATTCGATTTGGTATCGGCAATGTCACTTAAAGTCAGGTGGTTTTTTAAGGTTACCCTAAATAATGTTTGTATGCCTCTATCCGGGCTCTCATTCTTATATTTTGCCTTTAGTTGTTCTCTTTTAGCAATTTGTTTTTCCTTTTTTACTTCTTTCAGAAGATTCCTCAGATTCTTATCTTTCCTATCCTGCCAGTTGGCTTTTGCAAAATCAGTATAATATTGGTGTTGCGTTCTGAACAATTTAATGTTCTCCTCCATCCATTCTCTAACCGAATAATGTGCAATGCCCAGGAGTGCCAGTTCTTCCCGGAGCAGTTCACAGGTTTCCAAATAGCTTTTTTGAGCAAAATGCGATGCATCGGCATCGCGGATTATTTGCTCGCTCAAGTTCTTGGGTTTATGGATCATCTGGGTTGCCATAATGCAAGCCTGAACCCCCTCGATTCCCTTGGCATCGTAACCTTGTTTCTCAAGAAATTTCTTGGCTATTTTACAACTACTGCGCTCGTGCTGCTCATGACCCATGGTATATCCGGTATCATGCAACCAGGACGCTAATAATAAAACTTCTTTTTCCTTAACGCCCAGAGAATTGGCTTCAATTAACTCTTTGATGCTTTTTACTACCCGCTGGGTATGTTTCAGATTATGGTAAAGATATTCTGGATCTAATTCTGTTGATAATAAATCAACAGCAAAGGCTTCAGTTTTTGCTAGAATTTCAGACATATGTCAAATTTATAAAACAAAAATTA
>CAZHWD010000136.1:0-31141 GCA_964536335.1 uncultured Eudoraea sp.
CTATCGCCAACTCTGCCAAATTGCTTGTTGGTCATGCCTCCGGTGGAAGTTGCAGCTGCCAGGTTCGCGAAACTATCACAAGCTACAGCACCAACAGTTCCAAATTTCGAATCCTTATTTACAGAATGGTCTAGTTTAAAACTCTTTGAACCTCTAATCTCCTGCCACTGTTGAAAGCGAAGTTCATCATAGAAATATTTCTCGTTTTCAAGATGGTATTTCAGTTTCTCCGCAAATTGCATAGCACCTTTAGAAGCAAGAAAAACATGATCACTTTTTTCCATAACATCCCGCGCCAGGCTAATAGGATTTTTTATACCACTTACCAAAGAAATGGCTCCGGCATTAAGGGTTTTTCCGTCCATAATGGAAGCATCCATTTCATGTTTCCCTTCAGAAGTGAATACACTTCCCTTTCCTGCATTAAACAAATGTGAATCCTCAAGTTCTTTAACAGATGCCTCAACAGCTTCCACGGCAGAACCCCCGGATTCTAAAAGCAGATACCCTTTTTGTAAGGCACTTTCTAAAACTGCTTTATACATGCTTTCTTTTTCAGGTGTCATCATACCCTTGATAAGGGTTCCGGCACCTCCATGAATGGCTAGGGCAATTTTTTTCATGTTCTTGAATAACTCCTAATTACCGATTTCGGATTCTTTTTTCAGCAAAATATTTTTAATAATGATCTTTGCATGTACTCGGGAATTCTCAATAAACCATTTATGAGTTTCCATACCTCCACAAATAACACCTGCGAGGTAAATTCCTTTTATATTGGTTTCCATGGTTTCCGGATTATAATTTGGTAATTTTTTCTCATCCTTTGATAATTCAATTCCTACATTCTCCAGAAATTCAAAATTTGGAGTATATCCGGTTAAGGCTAGTACAAAATCATTTTCTAAAATAATTGCTCCCTTCGGAGTTTCCAACTCAATTTCTTTTTCGCGAATCTCTTTCACTGAGGCGTTATAGTAGGATTTAATACTTCCCTCTTCAATTCTGTTCATAATATCCGGGCGAACCCAGTATTTAACCCGCTTGCCTACTTCAGGGCCTCTGATAATCAGAGTGACCTCAGCACCTTTTCGCCAGCACTCAAGGGCAGCGTCAATAGCTGAATTACTTGCTCCTACAACGGCCAGTTTTTGACTCGCATAGAAATGAGGGTCCTTGTAATAATGAGATACTTTTGGGAGTTCTTCTCCCGGAACCTCCAGGAGGTTTGGAAGGTCATAAAATCCCGTGGCAATGGTAATATTGTTGGCTGTATATGTATTTTTACTTGTTACTACTTTAAAATCTTCTGTCCTTTTTTCTATAGTCTCAACCTTTTCGAAAAGGTGAATATTCAACTTATTGGAGGTAACGATTCTCCTGTAATATTCTAAAGATTCATTGCGTTTTGGCTTAGCCTCGTTGCTTATAAAAGGAATTTCATCTATTTCCAGCCGTTCTGAAGAGGAGAAAAACTGCATATTCACAGGATAGTTAAATAAGGAATTAACTATAGGTCCCTTCTCGACAATCAGGTAGCTCAAACCATTTTTTTGAGCCTCTAGTCCGCATGCTATTCCAATGGGGCCACCACCAACAATCAAAAGATCTAATCTATCCATATCTTTCCTTATAATAGGGGTAATATTTAGTGAGAATTCAAGTAGGCGCAAAGCTATGTATTTTATTCTTAAACTTATAAAAGAAAGCATGCTAAGCCAATAAGGCTAATTAATTTAGCAACACTATATTGAAGTATCAGAATCTCAGAGTTAATAACAGGAAATAATTTTTAACCAAAACTAACATGACTTTTATCATTCTTTTTGTTTTTGATAAAACTGATCTTTATTAAATAATATTTAAATTGAATGTCATGAATGTACAGATTGAACTCCCCGTTTCCAGTATAATGACCACAAACCTTATAACCCTTGATGTAAAAGAAAGTTTAGATAAGGCAGAACACTTATTTAAAAAATATAAAATACGGCATATCCCTGTGATTGAAAATGATAAGATTATTGGGATGATAAGTTTGAACGATATACTCCGAATCAGTTTTGCCGATGGAGCATATAGGGAAGAGGAAAATATTTCCTCTTCTATTTATGAGATGTTTACAATAAGGCAATTAATGATAGGAAATCTGGAGACCGTTTCTCCCGATGCAACAATTAAAGAAGTTGCAGAGTTACTTGTGAAAAGGGAATTTCATTCCCTACCGGTTGTGGAAAATGGTAGGCTAAAAGGGATGGTAACTACCACAGATTTAATTAAATACCTTCTAAAACAATGCTAAGCATTTGCAATTTTGGCAATATGTGAAATTGTAGCCATTGGATCCTGTGAGTTGAAAACAAAACTTCCCGCAACCAATACATCTGCGCCAGCCTCTACAAGGGCTTTCGTATTATCGGCATTTACTCCGCCATCAATTTCTATAAGCGTTTTGGCCTTTTTTTCATTAATTAATGCTTTTAACGCCCTGACTTTTGCAAAGGTATTTTCAATGAACTTCTGACCTCCATATCCCGGATTAACGCTCATAACACAAACCAGGTCTATGTCTTCTATACTGTCTTCCAGGAGGTTTGTATTGGTATGTGGATTAAGGGCTACTCCTGCCTTCATACCTTCTGCCTTAATAGCTTGTATAGTTCTATTTAAATGAGGGCAGGCTTCATAATGAACGGTCAGTATATTGGCACCCAAAGAGGCAAAAGTTTTGATATATCTATCAGGATCAATAATCATAAGATGAACATCGAGCGGCTTGGTTGCATTTCCAGCAATGCTTTTTATTACGGGCATTCCAAATGAGATGTTTGGAACAAAAACTCCGTCCATAACATCAATATGGTGCCAATCTGCCTGACTTGAATTGACCATTTCAACATCTCTTTGTAAGTTCCCGAAATCGGCCGCAAGTAATGAGGGTGCTATACGTATATTGTTCATTGTTTAATGACTGAAAATATTTTGATACAAAAATAAGTATTCATTATGGTTTTATGCTGAGTCATTAAATATAACTGCTAATTTATTCCGGATTCTTATTATTATAAAGTTCATGTGCTTCATCAGCTCCACTTAGCAGATAGATAAAAAGATCGGTAATTTCCTTTTCGTTTAATCTATTGAGTAAACCGGCAGACATTGGTGAAATTGGAGACAACTCCTGTTTTATTACAGAGGATTTGGCCAATTGAACGGTATATGATGTATTTAACGGATTGGGCATTATTTTAATAGAATCTGCGCTTTCCGAAAGAATTCTGCCTGCAATTTTTTTATCATCATCCAGATGAAAAAGGGTAAAGGCATATTGATCGGAAATGTCATCATTTGGACTGTATATGGAATATAACAAATCATACCTTCCAAACTTTGTGCTTATCTGGGTTAAGTCCGGTCCGGTAGCACCTCCCTCACCTCTCATACGGTGACATAAAATGCATAGGGCTGCCTGATATGCCCTCTCACCATCAGCCAATGTTCCATTATAATCATTCATTTTATCACCCCAGAGAAACTGGTTGATGGTACTGCCGGAATAATTTGCCCCCGGACCAATTGGTTGCGGAAGGTTTTCTACAACCGTGTTTGGAGAATAGACGCCGGAAAGTTCTTCAAAATATGCTTTATCTTCATCAGGGACATTTGACATGGCCTGTAACCTTACATTTTCCATGTAAGCCTTAAAACTCATTCCGCCTTTGGCACTCAGGACATCATAAAACCATAAGAAGTATTTCTCCCTAAGTTCTTTGTTCCAACCTTCAGTTGCATGGCTTAACAGCATCCCGTAGTAGATAGCTTCACTAGGGGGCATTTTTGCGATTACTTCCCTAATTAATGGCCCGTATTGTTCGCTTCTTAATGTAGTTTCCTCTGAAAGCATCTGACTAGAGATATTAGTATTTTCAGCAGTGTGTTTTTCTAATAAATCACAAAGATCTTTTACCGTACCATCTGCATTTAAATAGAGCATAATTTGTGCAAGCTCTCTGTTTATGGCATTGTTAGAATTAGGAAAATAAGGTTTTAATTTTTTGATAACCGCGTGTCGAGATTGACTTGCCGGTTTCCCCATCCGGATAAACAAAAGCGCATAATTTCTCAAAAGGTCTATTTGTTGATGTTCATCCAGCCCTTCCCAATTGATTCGATTTAATTTTTTAAGAATCTTATCTTGATCTTTTTTATCTCCCTGTCTTGCCAACGCAATCCCGGCTTCAATCGTTTTTACTGAAGATTCTTCAGAATAGAACCTTTCCTGCCATCCCTCCGCGGGAAAGTTTTCCAGCGCAATTCGAGATGCATATCTTATAAATCTGTCTTTGTGATCAAGATTGTTCCACGCTTTGGAAATAGTTTCTTCAGGATTAATGGCCGAATAATTTTCTAATTGGTGCCTAAGCTGTCTTAGTTCTTTTCCACTATCATTCGGCTTATTTTCTGATTCAATAATATCTCCGTTATAACTCAATCGATATAAGTGAGAATCCAGGCCTCTACCGCCGGTGGCGAAATAAAGGTTGCCATCAGAACCTGCAATCATATCAGTTAATGGCAAAGGTGTACCCGAAAGAAATTCTTCTCTTGTTGCAGAGTAACTACTTCCTATTGGTATAAGGTTTGCATAATAAATAGTTCCAAAACTCCAATCCATGATAAAAAGTCCATTCTTGTATTTTGATGGAAATTTCAAATTTGTGCCAGACAAAATAGCCGTAGGAGAGCCTTGTTCCAAATTATGGACTGCTGGCAAGTTATCCGGATAGTAATCTGGCCATTTACCAGATCCTGTCCGCCATCCATATTCACTGCCAGGAGTAACATGACATATTCTGGTTGGCCTGTACCACGGCATTCCAATGTCCCATTCCATATCGGCATCGTAGGTAAATAATTCACCATCCTGGTTAAATGCCAAATCGAACGGATTTCTATAGCCAGCAGAAATAAGTTCCCAGTTTTCCCCGTTAGTATCAAATTTCGCAACCCAGCCACCCGGTGCTTTTATTTCATTGGCATGCCCTCGCGCGTCCAGATAGGGTGTAAACAGATTATCTTCACCCCAGTTTGTGGGCAGGCGACTATTTCTTTTTAGTCTTTCAGGGATAAGTACATGGTTTCCGGCTATAAAATAGATCGATTCTCCATCCGGGCTTAACACGAAGCTGTGCGGACCGTGTTCACCCGCCCCTTCTAATTTCAAGAGCATTCTTACTTCATTAAGGTGGCCATCTCCGTTTGAATCGGTAATTCTATAAATACCGCTTCCTCTTTGGCCATCATCTGCAATAGCATCGTCCCAATTTTTATTGACAGCTACGTACAGACTATTAAATGCCCACAAAAGGCCATGGGCTTCGCCAATATCAAGATTTAGGCTGTCTACATTTGCTGTTTGCAGTGCATCACCTTTTTCCGGCATTTTAAAATAATAGATCTTGCCACGTTGATCACATGCATAGATCATTTTGTCGTCGCTCTCGGTTAGAGCTACCCAAGAACCTTGTTTGTTAACACTGATGTGGTATAATTCTTCAAGTTTAAAATTTTCCGGTAGATTAAATTGTACTTCAGAAATGTCATTACCTTCTTCCTTTGATTTATTCTGATTACAAGAAATCAATAGGCAACTAAACGCAACGCAAAAAAATTTAATTGATATTGAAAAAAAGTCTTTCATAGATTACAATTTAAATGACTACTTAATTAAGCGTTTTACTTTTCATAAATATACAGAAATGCGCTGGTACAAATAGTTGAAAATAAAATCAACATGGAAAAGTAGCCAAAAGAATTTTTAATCAATATAAAAGCGTGAAAATCGGCCTTAGTTTTTGAAAAGTAAAAAGGAATATTATTAAAAGAATCAATAATTCTTAATTGAATTATAATAAAATGAAAAACTCCGGTAATCAGCCGGAGTTTATTCATCAATCAAAAAACGAACAGTCATGATAAACTGTTGTTACTATCACAAATTACAATTTTTATACCAAAATTCCAATTCCAGGAAAATTTAACATGTAATTCATGCCTCGTTATTATCCGAGATAGGTTTTTAATATTTTACTTCTGGAAGTATGTTTTAATCTTCTAATTGCCTTTTCTTTAATCTGACGTACTCTTTCCCTGGTAAGGTCAAAAGTTTCACCAATTTCCTCAAGGGTCATGGAATGTTGCCCAGCCAAACCAAAATACAATCTGATAACATCTGCTTCTCTGGGTGTAAGAGTTTCTAATGCCCTTTCAATTTCCGTACGTAAAGATTCGTGCAATAATTCTTTATCTGGATTAGGAGATTCTCCGCTACGAAGAACATCATACAGATTTGAATCCTCCCCATCAATTAAAGGTGCATCCATAGATACGTGACGACCCGAATTTTTCAAAGACTGTTTTACATCTTCAACAGTCATATCTAATTCCTTAGCGATTTCCTCTGCTGATGGGATTCGCTCATGAGCTTGCTCAAGAAATGCAAATGTCTTATTTATCTTATTTATTGAACCAATTTTATTTAGTGGTAATCTTACAATACGCGATTGTTCTGCCAAAGCCTGTAATATAGACTGACGAATCCACCATACGGCATAGGAGATAAATTTAAAGCCCCTTGTTTCGTCAAAACGCTGAGCAGCCTTAATAAGGCCAAGATTTCCTTCATTAATTAAATCTGGAAGTGTAAGTCCCTGGTTCTGATACTGCTTCGCAACGGATACCACAAAACGAAGATTGGCTTTTGTAAGTTTTTCCAAAGCTAACTGATCACCTGCTTTTATGCGCTGTGCTAATTCTACTTCCTCATCTGCAGTGATTAGATCTACCTTACCAATTTCCTGTAAGTATTTATCTAAGGATGCAGTTTCCCTGTTCGTAACCTGTTTTGTAATCTTTAGCTGTCTCATTGAGGTTTTGCTTTATATGTTAAGTTCAAAGTGCATGGACTGCATATACTTATACGTAAAAAATGGGTAAATGTTACAATAAGGTTATAAAATTTTAACTTTTTGGTTAAATTGTATTAAAAAACCCCTGTTTTAAAGGGGTTTTCTATAATATTAATACTAAATAAAATTAGTCTCTTCTGGGTTTACGATCTCTACTTCTATCGTTTCTTCCTCTATCGCGATCCCGATTTGCTCTAGGGGGTCTTTCCTTAAAACCTTCCGGTTTAGGCAATAAAGCCTTACGAGATACTTTTTCCTTTCTGGTTCTCGGGTCTGTTCCTAAATATTTAATATCAAAAACGTCGCCCATATTTACAACATCAGTGACATTCTCAGTTCTTTCCCAAGCTAGTTCAGATACATGAAGTAAAACTTCATTTCCCGGAGCTTCCATGTATTCCACAACAGCACCAAAATCCAACATTTTAATCACTTTAACCTCATAAACGCTGCCAACTTCTGGTTTAAAAGTAATGGAGTCTATTTTAGCCAAAACTGCATCAATACCTGCCTGATCTGTTCCTAAGATTTCTACCAGTCCTTCTTCGGTAACCGGATCTTCATTGATAACAATGGTCGTTCCTGTGGTTTTCTGAAGCTCCTGAATTACTTTTCCACCTGGGCCAATTAATGCGCCTATAAAATCTCCCGGAATTGTAGCCGTTACCATTTTTGGCGCATGAGCTTTTACATCTTCATTTGGTTGAGCGATTGTATCGGTCAACTTTTCAAGAATATGGAGTCTTCCTGCTCTTGCCTGCATTAATGCCTTAACAAGAATTTCGTAGGATAAACCTTTAACTTTAATGTCCATTTGACAAGCTGTAATCCCATCTGCTGTACCGGTAACCTTAAAGTCCATGTCTCCCAAATGATCTTCGTCTCCCAGAATATCTGATAATACTGCATATTTACCGGTTTCACTATCTGAAATCAATCCCATTGCAATTCCTGACACAGGTTTTTTAAGCTGGACCCCGGCATCCATTAGTGCCATCGTACCGGAACAAACGGTTGCCATAGAAGAAGAACCATTACTTTCCAAGACTTCAGAAACTACTCTAACGGTATATGGGCAATCTTCAGGAATCATGCCTTTTAATGCTCTCTGGGCTAGGTTTCCGTGGCCAACTTCTCTTCGGGAGGTTCCCCTTATTGGTCTTGCTTCACCAGTAGAAAAAGGAGGAAAGTTATAATGTAAATAAAATGTTTCTTCACCCTCGAATGATGGCATATCTATTTGATTTGCCTCTCTGGAGGTACCTAAAGTAACTGTTGCTAATGCTTGTGTTTCTCCTCTTGTAAAAATTGCGGAACCATGAGTCGAGGGCAAATAATCTACCTCACACCAGATAGGACGTATTTCATCTGTCTTTCTTCCATCGAGCCTTAATCCTTCATTTAAGGTAAGGTCTCTTACAGCAGCTTTTTCGGCTTTGTAGTAATATTTGCTAATTAAATCCCCAATTTCTTCGAGTTCTTCTTCGGAATGTGAAGTTTTAATTTCGTCTTTTATTTCTGCAAATGATGCACTTCGTTCATGTTTGGAAGAACCAGCCTTAGCTACTTTATATACTTTATCATATGCAAGGTCATGAATCTTTTTCATTAACACTTCGTCCTCATCTTCCATTTCGTATTCGCGCACTTCTTTTTGTCCAAATGCCTTGGCCAATTTAATCTGAGCAGCGCACTGAACTTTTGCAGCTTCATGAGCAAATTTGATTGCTTCAACCATTTCTTCTTCAGAAATTTCACCCATTGCACCTTCAACCATCATCACGGAATCCTCAGAAGCCCCAATGACCATGTCAATATCAGATTCAAGTAATTGTGCCCTTGTAGGGTTAATGACAAATTCACCATTCACTCTCCCGACACGAACTTCAGAAATTGCACATTCAAATGGAAAGTCTGAGAGTTGAATTGCCGCAGATGCAGCAAGACCAGCCATAGCATCAGGCATGACGTCGTCATCATGAGACATTAACTGTATCATCACTTGAGTCTCACAATGGTAGTCCTTTGGGAATAATGGTCTCAAAACGCGATCTACCAGTCGCATTGTCAGGACTTCTCCGTCACTTGGTCTGGCCTCTCTTTTAAAAAAGCCTCCTGGATAACGTCCTGAAGCCGCAAATTTTTCCCTATAATCTACTGTTAAGGGAAGAAAATCTACATCACTTTGTCTATAATTGGAAACTACGGTGCATAGCAACATGCAGTTTCCTGATTGTACAACAACAGATCCATGGGCCTGCTTTGCAAGTTTTCCGGTTTCGATAGAAATCTCTCTACCATCACCAAGGTCAATGACCTCTTTAAAAGTTTTTGGAATCATAAATTTTAATTAGAACCTGAATATTTATCAGGCTGTTAAACAATGGTCAACCGTCTTACATAGACGGTCTTAGTTGTGTTGTTGTGTTGTCGACCAATGAAAAACTATGTGTAAGCTTTTTGTGTTCGCCCCAAGTTCAGGGGCTTTTGTTAAAAAAGGGGAAGCAATGCCTCCCCCGGATATTATTTTCTAATATTCAATACTTTAATAAGGGTACGATATTTTTCTATGTCCTTTTTCTTTAAATAATCTAGTAAACTTCTTCTTTTACCAACAAGTCTTACCAGGGATCTCTCTGTATTATAATCCTTTTGGTTGTTTTTTAAATGTCCTGTTAAATGATCAATCCGATGCGTAAACAACGCAATCTGACCTTCGGTGGAACCTGTGTTACCTTCTGAACCACCGTGTTTTTTAAAGATTTTTGCCTTAACTTCTTTTGTTAAATACATTCCAATATTATTTTAAATGATTTTTATGTATCTGATTGATTTTCAATCGAGCGCAAAGATAGTAATAAATTTATATAAAGCTGATGTCATTTATTTTTTTTGAACTTCAATTAAACCTTTATGAATACCTGGGGTCAAAGGAGAGTAATATTAAAAAAATGATAATATGAAAAATTGTTTTAAAAAACTGAATTTTACAGGATTATTGATTTTAGCAATGGTGTTAAATGTTTCCTGTAACAAAGAAGAATCTCCGGAAATTATTGAAACCGGCGAAACAGAAACTTTTGAGGTGGCACAACTTCAGGCCAGCGATGAATCTGAATTAATTACTGAGGAAATTATAAACATTGGAGAGGATGTTTATGCTACCGATGAAGTCCAAGCTACCTCTAAGGGTTCTTATAATTCAGATTATTTGCCAGATTGTGTTATTATTACAACAGTGGTGACTAGTACCAGTAAAGAAAGAACTATTGATTTTGGCGAGGGATGTGAATTACCCAATGGGAATGTATTAAGTGGTATCATTACACTGAGTTATCTTAAGGACATGGAAATGGCCATAAAAACTCTTAATCTTTCGCTGAACAACTTTACTTTTAATGGGGTGTCAGTTGAGGGAAGTGCAGAAGTGCAGCGTATGCGTTCCAATGAAAATGGAAATCCACAGTCAGATGCGATTGCCAATTTTACAGGGGAATGGCCAGATGGTGGTAGTGCAAGTTTCACAGGAAACAGGACAAGAAAATGGATTGAAGGTTTTGGAAGCGGATTCTGGGGCGATAATGTTTTTCTTATCTCAGGCAAGGCTACTTACACTGGGAAATTGGATAATGTATTCGTTAAAGAAACCCTTAGCCCGCTAAGAAGAGAATTGTCCTGTAGATTCCTGGTGAGCGGAATATTAGAAATATCACGTAATGATGCAACGGTGAGCCTTGATTTTGGAGATGGTAGTTGCGATTCTAAGGGGATTCTTACTTACCCCAATGGAGAATCTGAGGAAATATTTTTAAGAAGGTTTAAAAACTAAATAACTTACAAATTATTAATTATTAGCCCTGACTTCTGTACAGTTCAGGGCTTTTTTTATTCTCTAATAGCAGTATTCTGGATAAGATCGACATACAAGTTAATATTCCTTTTTAGTTCACTTCTATGTGAGATAAAGTCTAAAAACCCATGTTCCAATACGAATTCTGATGTCTGAAAACCTTTGGGGAGATCCTTCCCTGTAGCTTCTTTAACAACTCTTGGTCCTGCAAAACCAATCAATGCACCGGGTTCAGAAATATTAATATCTCCTAACATTGCATAGGAAGCAGTAGTACCCCCGGTAGTAGGATCTGTACACAAGGAAATATACGGAATTTTGGCTTCAGCTAATTGCGCTAATTTTGCAGATGTTTTGGCAAGTTGCATTAATGACAAAGCAGCCTCCATCATCCTGGCCCCACCAGATTTGGATATCATCACAAAAGGAATTCCTTTTTTAATGGAATAATCAATTCCACGTGCAATTTTTTCACCAACCACACTGCCCATTGATCCTCCTATAAAAGTAAAATCCATACAACAAACAACCAGATCCTTACCTACAGATTTGCCTACAGCTGTTCTTACTGCATCTTTTAAACCTGTCTTTTTTTTGGCCGCCTTCAATCTGTCGGAGTATTTCTTCGTGTCCTCAAATTTTAGGGGATCTTTGGAAGTTAACTTGGCATCTAACTCCTCAAATTTGTTGTCGTCAAATAGAATTTCGAAATATTCTTTGCTCCCAATTCTAACATGATAATCATCTTCAGGACTAACATAATAATTTTTGGCTAAATCTTCAGATTCAACAATCTTTCCGGTTGGGGATTTATACCATAAGCCTTTGGGTGTATCTTTTTTCTGCTCAGTTGCAGTTTGTATACCCTTTTCTGTTCTTTTGAACCAAGCATTCATTGGAATATTATTTAATTCTAAAAGTTACCTACAAGGTATTAATATTGTTTAGATCTTCAAAAGCTTTTTTTAATCTATCAACAAATGTCTTTTCTCCTTCTCGAAGCCAAACTCTAGGGTCGTAATATTTTTTATTAGGTTGGTCGGCACCATCCGGATTCCCAATTTGCGATTGTAAAAAAGCCGATTTACCCTGGATATAATTCCGAATACCTTCCATGAAAGCATACTGCAAATCGGTATCAATATTCATCTTTATCACACCATATCCAATAGCTTCACGTATTTCTTCAACAGTAGAACCAGAGCCACCGTGGAATACAAAATCTATATGATTATGCTCAACACCGTATTTTTTAGTTATATACTCCTGTGAATTTCTGAGAATTTTCGGAGTTAACTTTACATTTCCCGGTTTGTAAACGCCATGCACGTTTCCAAATGCTGCAGCTATAGTGAATCTGGGGCTTATTTTGGACAATTCTTCATATGCATAAGCCACTTCTTCGGGTTGGGTATACAATTTTGAATCATCAACCTCTGAGTTATCTACGCCATCTTCTTCACCTCCGGTTATTCCCAATTCAATTTCCAGAGTCATGTCCATTTTGCTCATTCTTTCGAGATATCCTTTGCAAATGGCAATATTTTCCTCAATGGGCTCTTCAGATAAATCTATCATATGAGAACTAAAGAGTGATTTTCCTGTCTCCGCATAATGTTTTTCACTTGCGTCAAGAAGTCCATCTATCCAAGGCAATAACTTTTTAGCGCAATGATCTGTATGAAGAATAACAGAAGCACCATAAGCCTCAGCTAACTGATGTATATGTTTGGCCCCAGCAACTGCTCCCTGTACGGCGGCAAGCTGACCTTCATTAGACAAACCCTTACCCGCATTAAATTGTGCTCCACCGTTCGAAAATTGTATAATAACGGGTGAGTTTAATTCTGCCGCAGTTTCCAGGACTCCATTAATAGTATCCGAGCCTGTGACATTCACCGCCGGAAGAGCAAATCCTTTTTCCTTAGCATAATTAAAAATATGTTGAACTTGGTCGCCTGTAGCAACGCCTGGTTTTATTGAATGCGACATAATTTTATGGTATGTTAGTTATTTATGAGATGTGGCAAATGTAGTGAAATAATTATAGGACTAAAAAGGATAGTTTATACCAATTTGGAACACTGCGTTAGCAAAATTATAATCGCGAAACCATCTTTGGTCAGGTAATTCTGCCGGATTATAGGTTTTTAAGCCCATATCAAGGCGGAATACGAAATAGGTGAAGTCATATCTTATCCCCATTCCTGTTCCCAGGGCTATTTCAGATAAGGATTCAAAGCCTTCAAATACAGCGGCAGGTTCGTCTACATTATCCAAAACGTTCCAAATATTCCCTGCATCTGCAAAAATTGCACCCTTAAAATTTCCAACAATAGGAAACCGATATTCCAAATTAAGTGCTATTTTCATGTTAGCTTCATTAAAATCATTAATATTATCGGTAGATCCGGGACCGAGGGAATAAGGAAACCAAGCTCTGTTATCATTGGATCCGCCAGCAAAATAACTACGAACAAAGGGGATACTATTAGAGTTTCCATAGGGAATGGCTATACCAAAAAAGCCTCTGAAGGCTAGCACGTTGGATCTTGATAGATCCCAATGTTTAATATAATCGAATTCCGTTTTTATATACTGGGAATAAGGAACACCAAAGACGGTGCGATCTCCATTGTCATTTTTGTCAAATTCTATAATGTTGGAAATCCCCGATAATAAAACTCCAGCACTTTCAACTTTAAATCGGAAAGAATAAAAATTATTATCATATATGTTAGCCCTGTTATTCTTATTAAAGGTATAGTTGGTGGCAAAAATAAGATTGTTTTCCGTTAACCTAATTCTACGTTCTTCAATGCTGGCCACATCGTCATAATCTTCGGTAGTTGAAGGTACGTCATCATCCAAAATAGCATTAGTAAAACCTGTGGTACCCTCAGGAATAATCAGTTGTGGCCCATCCGGCCCTTCCGGCATAACATAATAGTCCTGCAAAGATGGTTCATCGGAATAATCCACGGCAATATCATTCAAGCTCTCAAAGGTGCTCTGATATACGTTATAAAAAGCATCGGGGTTAAGGTTATTCACAAATTGAATATTTAATAATTCTACGTTATTCTTATTAGAATTATCGGCAGCCCAGTTATATCCTAATATGGTATTAAAAGTTTGTTTGTCAAGTCCTATATTTTTCTGAAAACTTGTGCCTACAGAAATTCTGGATTGCGGGAGTTTATAAGATGGGATTATCTTCTTCCAGTTAAAAAATGGAAACCATATTCGAGGGAATGTAATGTTGACATCAGCACCCACCTCTGAAAAGAAATTCTCAGAAGAAGTTTCATCACTTAACAAACCAAAAGTTCCCCCAACTGATAAACTCAAAGTTTCCGCGCCGCGGAAAATATTACGTGAGATTAGAGAAGTACTGAAACCGATACCAAGTGATCTAATATTAGAGTGAGTAATATCAAAATCAAAAGCCCATGAGAATTTTGGTCTTGTCGCTAAAAAAATATCTGTGGTAAGTTTTGATTGTGTACTATCCTCTGTAAAAAGTATATTGGGATATTTAAAAGTATTTAAATTGGTTATTCGTCTGTAGGTTCGAATTTTATCAATGTCTCTGTAAAGACTGTCCTTTTCCAGGAATATTGCATCTGCTAATGCCTTTGGTTTATAACGTAGTTTACCTTTGTAATAAATAGTGTAATTGTCATATTCAATTGATTTTAAATCAGACTTATCCCTACTGAAACTATAATCTGGGTAAATGTTGATCTCCTCCAGGCGAAAGACTTTATATTCTGAAGTTGTTATAATACTATCTCCACGTTTTCTAAGGTTACCAATGTTAAGCTCTACACTCATTTTTTGATCGTCGTTAATCCTCGCAGTATCTCTTACAATATTATAAGATATGGAACTTTCCTGGAAATTATATACCCCTGTATTTTTAAATAGTTCTGAAAGTCTTTGCCGCTCATTATTAAAATCAACAAGATCAAACTGCTTGTTATTTTGAATAAAGGATTTATCCGCATTAAGTGTATAGATAGAATCAATGGCCAATGAAGTTATATTTCTGGAAATCGAATCAACTATAAATGGTTTACCAAGGGCAATTTTATAATTTATTTCAGCTCTTTGCTTTTTTTTTGTACTATCTATATCATAGGATGTAGTATTGTTAAAATACCCTTTGCTTCCATAAAAAATGCTCAAACGTTCCAATGATTTCCTAGTCTTTAAGCTGTCTACAAGCGAAGGAGGTTCACCAATCTTTTTAAGCCAATCACTATACCCTTTTACTATAAAGGATTCGCCTAATCTGTTAACCTGCTTCCGTGATAATATATTCACAAGTCTTTTCTCTCTGTTTTCTTTTCTCTGAAGCCAGGCCTGGAAAGATGAATCGGGATCTTTTTTAGCTAAATTGTAAAGGTTAAGCCTTAAAGGATACCCTAATAATGTACTATTAGGTTCCTGTAAGACAAGACTCCGAATATCTTCACTCTTGACTTTTTCGCTATTTACGAAGATGCTATTTTTAGTTAACAAAAGTTCATCATCCTCTACCCTTTTTAAGGTATTACAGGAAGTGAATACAACAATAAGCAAGAATAAACCTATTTTTGCAATATTCTTTTCGTAACTCCGAAGGGTCTTCATAGAAGCCAAAAATACATTATTTGAATGGTTGTTAAAAGTCAATTAAAATTTATAAAAAGCTTATATCAAAAAAAGTACCGAATTCAAAATGGACTTTTTGTGGCAGAAGGGAAAAAGGTGGTTTCTGAACTTTTGAATTCTAATTTTAAGACACATAGTATCTACAGTTCTGATATGGAATTTAAGACCGATAAGCAAACTGAAGTTTACTATATTTCTGAAAAGGATCTGACAAGAGTAAGTTCTCATAAAAGTCCAAATAAAATATTGGGAATCTTTGAGATTCCTTCTTCTACGACTATTGATTATTCTGATTGGGTGGTTGTTTTGGATGCTATACAGGATCCGGGAAATTTAGGAACCATTATAAGGTTATGTGACTGGTTTGGAATAACACATTTGGTTTGTTCTCCTGATACGGTAGATTGTTTTAACCATAAAGTCTTACAAGCAACTATGGGTTCTATAGCCAGGGTGAATATTGTGTATACAGATATTGCTGTCCTGATTGAAGAAAACAAAAATGTTGCTTATGGGACATATATGAATGGGAATTCCGTTTATTCTACGAACCTTCCTAAGAAGGGGCTTCTAATTTTAGGCAATGAAGGCAATGGTATATCTGAGAAAGTAGGACTTCGAATAGATAATGAAAACAGAATTTGTATTCCTCAATATGGAAAAAAAACTACTGAAAGTTTAAATGTAGCAACTGCTACAGCCATTTTTTTAAGCGAAATTAGAAGAGACTAAAACTTAACGATTTAAAAGATAAGATCCGGAATAAGAAAAATTCCAATTCCCTTAATATGATTGCACCTACTCAAAAGTAAAATTCACGAAAATCCCTCTGGTTTTCATGGCATCTATATTTCCTGTCCATGGACTGTTTGGATCATTGTCAGGAACTAATTCATTGCTGAGTGCAAAGACTCCTCTTATAGATGGGGAAAATTTGAAATATTCAGTGTAGAAATCAATACCAAATCCAATTTCCCAGTTATAGAGCGTTTTTGTCATTCGAAAAGTTCCACTGCTATTATCGTCAAGACTATCCTCATTACTGCCCAAATTTAAAGAAGCAGAGAAGCCACCAATAATATAAGGTTTCCAGTTCCCAAATCTTCGGGCACTTATTTTTAAAAGTAAAGGAAAATTGATATAGGTAGATTTTACATCTCTTATTGCGTCATTTTCATCTGTAAATCCTTTAAAACCCAAAGTTCTTTTAGTGTAAAACAATCCGGGTTCAAAGCGAAGATCTAAAAATTCGTTAATCCTCATTTCGCCAATCAGACCTACATTGAAGCCAATAGATTTTTCTACCAAGACATCATCCAAGTCGTTCTTGTATTCAAATTTGAAGTCGTATTGATTAAATCCGAGAAAATACCCCCAATTTAAAAATGCTTTATCTTCATTTTCAAGATTTATGATAGGATTTTCTTTAAATTGAGCATGCATTGGACTAGTGACCAGCAATAAGAAACCTATCAGAAAAACTAAGATATATTTCATTCTTCTATTTTGTAGCTATATATATAGATGCCACTCCAAATGTCTGTGGCCTGTTCTCCATAGCTATAAACCCAATTTTCTCCAAAATATTGTTGAAGGCCTGGCCGTATGGAAAAACAGCAGCAGATTCCGAAAGATAGACGTAAGCAGAGCGGTCTTTAGAGAAAAGTTTGCCAATTAAAGGAAGGATGTTTTTAGTATAAAACCAATACCCTTGTTTAAAGGGAAATGTCGTAGGTACAGAAGTCTCCAGGACTACGAAGGTTCCTGAAGGTTTTAATACGCGATATATTTCTGATAAGCCTTTTTCAAGATTTTCAAAATTCCGAACCCCAAATGCCACGGTAATTGCATCAAAGGTGTGATCTTTAAACGGAAGGTTTTCACTGTCGCCGATAATCATTTTAATAGTGGCATTTAAACCTTTACCTGCCACTTTCTTTTTTCCCACCTCCAGCATTCCCTTAGAAATATCTAAACCTATTATTTGTTCTGCACCTGTTTTAACCAAGTTAATAGCCAAATCTCCTGTTCCTGTTGCAATATCCAAGATATTTTTTGGATTTTTCTTCTTTAAAATATTTACTACCCTGTTTCTCCATTTAATATCTATGCCAAAAGAAATTACCCGATTTAAGCCATCATAACTGCCGGAAATGGTATCAAACATTTGTGCGACCTGTTCTTTTTTTCTAAGGGTAGATGTCTTATAGGGTTTTACTTTTTTAGACATAAGGTAAATTTTCGGGCAAAGATAGTATAAAGCCTGCTTTGCGAAAGGATCTGAATGCAGATAATCTATACTGATTCAATGTCTATTTTGCCCATCAAGTTAGACATTAATCAAAATAAATTTATGTAATTTTACCATCGCAAACTTTGCAAATACATTGTACATGAGCTTCAATGGCTTATATTATATAAAAATGGCTCCTATAGGCAACATTCGGACTCTTGATAATTAATAAAGACTAAAGATGAGGATTATTATTGCAGGGGCAGGTGAAGTAGGTTTTCATTTGGCAAAACTTTTATCTTATGAATCTCAGAACATAACTTTGATAGATTCCAAAAAGGAAAGTTTAACCTACGCCGACACTCATTTGGACATAAAAGTATTAAAAGGAGATGCCACTTCTATTTCCATATTACGGGATGCTAAAGTTGAAAGTTCTGACCTTGTAATTGGTGTAACTTCATCTGAAACAACAAATATTACCCTCTGTTTATTAGCTAAACAAATGGGGTGTAAAAAAACGATTGCAAGAATTTCTAATATTGAATTTATTGATAATAAAGAGCTGATTAAATTTTCTGAAATGGGGATTGACGAATTGATCTCGCCTGAGGAGTTGGCCGCTACCGAAATTCAACTATTACTAAATCAGTCCGCTTTTTTTGACACATACGAATTTGAGGCAGGGGCCTTAATAATGGTTGGTGTTACCTTGCCTAAGGGTGCGCCATTCATAGGTAAAACTGTTAAAGATACGGCAGGAATATTTTCAGGATTGCATTTTATGCCAATTGCGATGCAAAGGGTTGGAACCCAATTCACGCTTATACCCAGAGGTGATACCGTTTTTAAAGAAAATGACCAGGTATATTTTGTAACCGACAAAGAAGGAGTAGATGAGCTTTACAAGCTAACCGGTAAAAAGAAGGAGGAGATAAAAAATGTAATGATTTTGGGTGGTAGTAAAGTTGGTTTTAACGCCGCCCGAGCTCTTTGTGCCAAAAAATTTAATGTAAAGCTGATCGAAAAAAACAAAGAAAGAGCTTTTGATATTTCTGATAGTCTCCCCAATGCACTTGTAATAAATGGTGATGGAAGGAATGTGGAGTTATTGGATGAAGAAAGTTTGGAATCTATGGATGCTTTTATTGCAGTTACCGGAAATTCTGAAACTAATATTATGTCTTGCCTGATGGCAAGTTCAAAGAATATCAAAAAAACCATCGCCCTTGTTGAAAATATGGATTACTTTCAACTCTCACAGTCCATTGGCGTTGATACCTTAATTAATAAGAAATTACTTGCCGCCAATAGTATCTTTCGATATATAAGAAGAGGTGAGGTTCTAGCTCTAACGCGATTAAATAACCTCAACGCTGAGATCCTGGAATTTGAGGTAAAAGCTACCTCAAAAGTTAATGGGCAACTTATTCGTGAATTAGAGTTCCCGAGGGAAGCTACTATCGGTGGAATTGTAAGAGATGGTGTAGGAAATATTGCTCTGGGAGATTTTAGAATTCAAGAAGGGGACAGGGTAGTGGTTTGTTGTCTGCCCAATTCCATTTCAAAAATTGAAAGGCTCTTTATATAATGACGGGGTTAAATTATAGAATAATTATCCACCTTATGGGATTGCTGTTATTATTTAATGGCGGTTTTATGCTTATTGCGGCCTTGGTGAGTGGGATTTATGATGATGGCGCTACCCTTGATATTACTTTGGCAGCGATATTAACCCTTCTGATTGGTATTCTGGCCATGTTTTATACCAGAGGCCATGATAAAGAAGTAAAAAAGAAAGAAGGTTATATTATAGTTACGCTTGGCTGGATTGTAATGTCTGCTTCTGGTGTAATGCCCTATATTTTTTCAGGAGCTATTCCAAGTATAACGAATGCCTTTTTTGAAACTATTTCAGGATATACAACCACAGGAGCTTCAATTCTTGACGATATTGAATCTCTTCCCAAGGGAATACTATTTTGGCGCAGTCTTACCCATTGGATTGGCGGTATGGGTATTATTGTTTTGGCAATAGCCATTCTTCCTTTATTGGGAATAGGTGGAATGCAATTGTTTTCAGCAGAAGCTCCTGGACCAAACGCAGATAAACTACATCCACGGATTACCGATACAGCGAAAAGACTTTGGCTTATTTATTTTGGATACACAGCAGCGGAGACTCTTTTGTTAAGTGTAGCCGGAATGTCTTTCTTTGATGCAATAAACCATTCTATGGCTACCTTATCCACAGGTGGGTTTTCAACCAAAAATGCCAGTCTGGCTTATTGGAACAACCAACCGCTTATCCAATATATTGTTATATTCTTTATGTTTCTAGCGGGAAGCAACTTTGTGTTGAGCTATTTTGCTTTTAAAGGTAAGATCCAAAGAGTGTTAAGGGATGAAGAATTTAGATTTTACGGCATTTTAATGATGATTTTCACCTTGATAACTGCGTTGGTAATATATTTTATGGCTAGTGTTGAAGTATCAAAAATCTACCCCATGCCTTTTGGAGAAGTTGAAAGTTCTTTCAGACACGCATTATTTCAGATAATCGCAGTTGTTACAACAACAGGATTTGTCACGGCAGATTTTACCTCCTGGACACCATTTTTAACTGTTTTCTTTTTCGGACTTATGTTTATGGGTGGCTCAGCAGGCTCGACGGCAGGAGGCATTAAAGTCATGAGACATATACTAATTATTAAGAATGGGCTTTTGGAATTTAAAAGAACCTTACATCCAAGTGCTATTATTCCTGTAAGATTCAATAATAAAACTGTAAGTGAGCATATTGTATATAACGTTATAGCATTCTTTGTACTTTACATGTTGCTTTTTATAGCTGGTGCACTTATGCTTAGCTTTCTAGGTCTCGATTTTATTTCGGCAATTGGTGGTGCGGCTTCCTCTCTGGGAAATGTTGGACCGGCATTTGGAGACCTAAACCCTGTAAGTAATTATAATAGTTTACCGACATTGGGAAAATGGTGGTGTGGTTTTCTTATGCTTGCTGGACGTTTAGAGTTATTTACCGTGCTAATACTTTTTAATCCTTATTTCTGGAAAAGGATATGACCTTTCAGAAATATAGATAAATACAAATTTGTATTTAGACTACAGCTTTTATTCTTTTAACAGCTTCTCTTAATTCATCTTCCGAAGCAGCATAGGAAATTCTTATACAGTTTGGATTACCAAATGCTTCACCAGTAACGGTGGCCACGTTGGCGTTTTCCAGCAGATATAAAGCAAAATCAGACGCAGTATTGATTGTAGTACCTTGTAGGGTCTTACCAAAGAAACTTGAAATATCAGGGAAAACATAAAAAGCACCCTCCGGTACATTTAAATTAAATCCGCTTATTTCCCCTAAAAGTTGCAATAAGATATCCCGCCTTTTATGAAATTCATCAATCATGAATTGAATTTTACTTACAGGTGCATTTATTGCCTCTATAGTGGCGCGTTGGGCAATGGCATTAGCACCACTTGTAATTTGGCCCTGAAATTTGGTACAGGCCTTAGCAATCCATTCAGGTGCTCCTATATAGCCAATTCTCCAGCCAGTCATGGCAAAGGCCTTAGACACCCCATTTACTGTAATGGTTCTTTCATACATTCCATCAATAGTCGCAATACTCGCGTGTTTATCCCTGAAATTAATATGTTCGTAAATTTCATCTGATACAACCAGGATCTCCGGATAGTTTTTCAATATACTAGCAATGCCTTCCAACTCTTCTTCACTATAAACAGATCCACTTGGATTACAAGGAGAACTAAACCAAATCATTTTTGTTCTGGGAGTAATGGCCGCCTCCAATTGTTCAGGAGTCATTTTAAAATCTGTTTCTACACTGGTTGGAACCTCAACCGGAAGGCCTTCTGCAAGTTTTACGATATCGTTATAACTTACCCAATAGGGAGCAGGTAAAATTACTTCATCTCCTTTATTAAGTATAACCATTGCAACGTTGGCAAGGGACTGTTTTGCCCCTGTTGATACAACAATTTGGCTTAACCCATAATCCAGATTATTGTCCCTTTTAAATTTATTAGATATGGCCAGTTTAAGATCTGTATAACCATCTACAGGGGAGTAACTGCTATAGTTTTCATCAATTGCTTTTTTTGCTGCAACCTTGATAAACTCAGGAATATTGAAATCGGGTTCCCCCAGGCTTAACCCAATAATATCTTTCCCCTGGGTTCTTAATTCTCTAGCCTTTGCGGCCATAGCTAGAGTGGCCGAAGTAGACATGTTTTTTATTCTATCGGATAAAAGCTTGCTCATTCTTACGATAAATTTACTGGTATTGTAATGTAGGTTTTTTACCTAATTCTTTTAAATGTCTGAAATGCGAAATTATAGCTTTTCTTGTAGTTTTATACTCGTTATAGGGCAAATTAAATTCCTTCGCGGTCTGTTTAACAATTTTGGAGATTTTTGCGTAATGAATATGGCTGATATTTGGAAATATATGATGCTCTACCTGATGATTTAAGCCTCCGGTAAACCAATTTACTATCCTGTTTTTAGTTCCAAAGTTAACAGTTGTTATCAATTGGTGAATAGCCCAGGTATTTTTCATGGTACCGTCTTTTTCCGGTAAAGGTGTTTCTGCTTCATCTACAACATGCGCCAATTGAAAGACAACACTAAGAATTACACCTGCCACGTAGTGCATAATAAAAAAGCCCAGCAAAATTTTCCACCATGCTATGTCTAAAATCAGCATGGGAAGAACTACCCAAATGGTTATATAAATCATTTTAGTAGCCACTAAAACACTCCAGTTCATGAAAGGATTGGGAAACTTACCATAAGACAATTTACGTTTGGTATAGCGGTACATTTGCATGAAATCTGTGGTTATTGCCCAATTAAAGGTCAACAATCCATAGAGGAACAAAGAATAGTAATGCTGAAATTTATGGAACCTGTGCCATTTTGCATGTTCGGAAAAACGTAATATTCTACCTGCTTCAAGATCTTCGTCATGACTGTGGATATTTGTATAGGTATGATGTAAGACATTATGTTGTACTTGCCAGTTATAAACGTTTCCGGCCAGAATATAAATACTACTGCCCATTAGTTTATTCACCCACTTTTTAGTTGAGTAGGACCCATGGTTTCCATCGTGCATTACATTCATACCCACGCCTGCCATTCCAACCCCCATGGTAATGGTTAATAATAAATTAGCCCAATTAGGTAAATTCAAAGTTAAAATAATAAAATACGGAGCCAGAAAAAGACCAAACATAATGGCCGTTTTAAAATACAACCGCCAGTTTCCGGTTTTCTTTATTTCATTTTCCTTAAAATAATCATTAACTCTTTTATTCAAGGTTCTAAAGAACTTTGCCGAATCTTTTCGAGAGAATTTAATTGTGGTTGAATCCATATGAAGAAATCATTTGTGTAAATATAACGTAATATCTTGCTTTTTAATACCCTTCCATTGCGATAATTAAAAATGGCATTATGAATGAATGTATTATTTTTGGCAAAATGCAAAGGTACATATGCAAGCTGAAATAATATTCAAATATTTTCCCAATTTATCCGTAATGCAAAAAGAGCAATTTTTGCATCTGGAAGATTTATATAAAGACTGGAATAAAAAGATAAATGTAGTCTCCAGAAAAGATATAGAGGAACTTTATATACGCCATGTACTCCACTCTTTGGGGATAGCTAAAATTCAATCGTTTAACGAGGAGGCTTCTATTCTAGACGTTGGAACCGGGGGAGGTTTTCCTGGAATTCCTCTGGCCATACTTTTTCCTGAATCCCATTTTACATTAGTAGATGCCATTGGAAAGAAAATAAAAGTAGTAGATGAAGTGGTAACCGGCCTAGGACTAAAAAATGCTACTACTATCCATAGCAGGGTTGAGGACCTGGATGATCAGTTCGATTTTATTGTTAGTAGAGCGGTAGCAGCCATGCCTACCTTTGTTAGATGGATTCAGGGCCGTATTAAGAAAAAATCTGTTCATGAACTTAAAAACGGTATCCTATATTTAAAAGGAGGTGACTTATCTGAGGAATTAAAAGGCTATAGAAATGCACAGGTATTTGAGTTGTCCAAATTCTTTAAAGAGGACTTTTTTAAGACCAAAAAAGTGGTCTATTTGCCAATGAAGTATAAAGGCAACAGTTAAAGCATCAACATCCTATTAAAGGAGTATCTGCAATTTTCCGCGTAGGTTTTGACGTAGCTAACTAGTTTTTTCAAACTATTTTTTTTTGACTTTGTATCGTCATTCGCTTTCATAAACTTGATTTAGAGTTAAGAATAATTTAATATTTTAAATTTAATTTACAATTAATTAACGTTAAATTTACATTAAAATTGTGAAATGGCAAACCTCAAGTAGTTAAAATGTTGAAAATGTATTGTTTAAAAGAAGATTTGATTTACTAAAATCAGGGATGTATAGGGCTGATTTAAAAGAAAGAATATTGCAAATTAGAACTGGTTTGTAATTGCTGACTTTTGGTTTAAAATTTTAATTTTAAACCGGAAGAAGCATGATTATTCATATTTGCCGCTTTATTGAAGTCTGTCTTATATTTTGTAGGAACAAGTTGCCAGTCATCATAAATTTTTCCATCTATATAGAACCTGTTAGAATCCTCAGTCATGGCGGTTTCAGTCATTAATTTATAATAAGAAACAGGTGCATCTCTACCCGCACTATCTCCATGCAAGACCAGTTCAAGAACTCCATCACCATCAATATCAGATTGGATCCAATTTAATTCCAGAATCTTATTATAGGTACCATCAGTCATCATTTTGTTAATATTGCTATTAAAGTCTTCAACTATTTTTTGTGCATCCGGTTTATCCTTTAAAATGGCAAGATGAAGCGGTTGTACCATAAAGGCTTCTTTTCCAATTTCAAGAAATCTGCTGATATCATTTAATTGATAGGTTAGTAAATAGGATATGAGTAATTCATCTACCAGCATATAATCTGTCTTGAATGTTAGTAATTTCTCCAGATTTTCCTGATCACTTTTACCGGGAATAAGAACTGCATCTAGATTTGTGTAAACGGAGGATCCATACGCATATCCACTTATAATTGCAATTCGTTTATTTTTTAATTCACTTAGGGATTTTGCACTTACATCACTTCCTTTTCTGCCCACTAAGATCAAACGGTTTTCAAGGTATGGCTCAGAATATAGCAAATAACTTTCTCGGTCTTCCGTTTTCCATAGGGTTGCGCTTCCTTGGTATGTGCCGGAATTAATTCCATTCATTACTTTTTCGAATTCGGTAATCACCAATTCCATCTGAATCCCACCACGTTTCAGCGCCTCTTTTACCAATTCGAGGGCAAAGCCTTTTTCACCTTTTACATTTGCAAAAGGGGGCCATATATCAGAAGCCAATTTTATGCTATGATCCTGTGAGTATAGGAACAATAAAGGAAACATCAGTAAAAGAAATAGCAATCTTTTCATAGCAGTGCAACTTGAATTCAAAAAGTATTTCAAGATAATTCAAACGGCACACAAAATATGTTAAAAAAAGATCTAATAACTGTTTCATCCGAATATTTCGGATAAAAAAGACAAGAAGACCTTAACCTTATTTGGGCCTCAACATGGACTTTGAAATAAGGAGGATCTACTGTTTTATCCCAAAAACGGATAGCGATAATCCTCAGGAGTCACAAAAGTTTCCTTAATTAACCTGGGAGAAACCCATCGAAGCAGGTTTTGAGCAGAGCCAGCCTTGTCATTTGTCCCTGAAGCCCTGGCACCACCAAAAGGTTGCTGCCCAACTACGGCCCCAGTTGGTTTGTCGTTTATATAGAAGTTACCAGCGCAGTTCTGCAGTACCTTTGTGGCTTCATCTATTGCATATCGATCTTTAGCCAAAACGGCCCCTGTAAGCGCGTATTCAGATGTATTATCCACCATTTTTAGGGTTTTGGACCAATCCTTATCTTCATAGACATAAATTGTAACTACCGGTCCAAACAATTCGGTTTCCATGGTTGAATAATGAGGATCCGTAGTTAGTATTACAGTGGGTTCTATAAAGTAACCCTTGGATTTATCATAATTTCCACCAACAACAATACTAGCATCTTTATCTTTTTTAGCCTGATCGATGTAGGAAGCTAATTTATCAAATGATCCTTCATGTATTACAGCTGTAATAAAGTTGCTCATATTTTCAGGGGACCCGGGAGGATTGAATGATTCGACATCTCGCTTTACTAAATCCAAAATTTCAACCGATGTCGACTTTGGCAAATATACCCTTGAGGCAGCACTGCACTTTTGGCCCTGGAATTCAAACGCACCGCGTGTAATTGCCGTAGCAACCTGCAGAGGTTTTGCTGTTGGGTGGGCAATTATAAAGTCTTTACCACCAGTTTCACCAACAATTCTTGGATAAGTTTTATATCGGTCAATGTTATTCCCTATCTGTTTCCATAAGGATTTAAAAACATGGGTGCTTCCTGTAAAATGAATTCCCGAAAAGTCCGCACTAGCTAAAATAGTGTCTGTGATCATTACAGGATCACCGTAAACCACATTGATTACTCCATCTGGTAGTCCTGCTTCCTTAAAAACGTCCACAATTACTTTGGCCGAAAAAATTTGGCTATCACTGGGTTTCCAAACAACAACATTACCCATCATAGCTGCACTTGCTGGAAGATTACCCGCTATTGCTGTAAAGTTAAAAGGGGTAATTGCATAAATAAATCCCTCTAGAGGTCTGTATTCTACCCGATTCCAGATCCCTTCAGATGATTCAGGTTGTTCTGCATATATCTGAGACATATAGGTTACATTAAACCTGAGGAAGTCGATCAATTCACAGGCGGCATCAATTTCCGCCTGATGGATCGTTTTTGATTGCGCTAACATAGTAGCCGCATTAATTTTAGCCCTGTAGGGCCCGGCAATAAGATCTGCCGCTTTTAAGAAGATACCGGCTCTTTGTTCCCATGGTAAAGATGCCCATGGAGCTCTGGATTTGAGTGCATTTTCTATAGCCGAACTAACATGACTTTTTTCGGCAAGATGATACTTGCCTAAAACGTGTTTATGATCATGTGGAGGTGACATTGTTCGGGTATTCGACGTTGTTATTTCATCACTTCCAATATATAAAGGAACTTCTAAATTTCCATCGAAGTAATCTTTATATTGTTTTAAAACCTCGTCTCTTTCCGGAGTGCCCGGCCCATAACTTTTTATAGGTTCATTAATGGCCAGCGGAACTTCAAAAAATCCTTTACCCATAATCACTTTTTGTTAGTTAAATTTTGATGTCAAAGGTACTAAAACCCCAAACATTTATAAAATTTAAACAAGGTAAAAGGTATCATTAATTCAGAGCGAAGGGTGCACTGAATTTAAAAGAAGGAATGTAAACTCTGAATTTTTCATTAGTGGTGAAATTTACCATATTATAATGGCCTTTCATCGCTCCAATAGGAGATGCAAGCAGGCATCCGGAACTGTAAGTGTGAGATTCTCCCGGTCTAATAACTGGCTTTTTGCCTATTACACCTTCACCATCTAAAATTTCAAAGTCATTTAAAGCATCATAAATTTGCCAGTGCCTGGAAGTTAATTGAACAGAATCCTTACTTTGATTTTCTATAGTAATGGTATAACCAAAAGCAAAATGCATTTTATAGTTTTTAAAGAAAGTGCCTTCAAAACTAGTGTTCACGGAAATTTTTATGCCTTTGGTTACTTGTGTAATCATTTTTTGCATGCTAATAAATAACGGTATTTCTCAATATGAGTAGCATAACCGTTATATCTGCTAAAATAAAAAAAATCGCATTAGGCCGGCTTTATTTAACAATAGTTTTAAATATAAGCTTAATGCCAAAATCTCCTTAAACCATTTTACAAGTAGGGAGAAAAATCCAATTTTTAGAAACTCTCCTAAGATAGAAAATTAAGTTCTAAGAAAACTTAGGTGTCCAAGATAGATAATAGGAATTGATTATGAAAACTTAAGATAAGATTATCGGTGTAAGTATATTTTTTTCTGACGTATTTCTACCTTAAATCCCTTTAATTTACAGATTTCATTAGTTGAAAAAGATCCAGATTATGATTCAAACCTGAAGAAAGATCATACCGGAAAAGATATAAGGACTTTTAAAAGGATGAAACACCCCAACTTTGGTTAAAAGAATCCGTTGTCATGTTTACTAATTTTAATGAAGGCTGTTAATATAATATATCATTTAAAATTGGCTGATAATCTAAGAGATTTAAGTTCTTTTATCTTTTCAGATTTTATTTTCTCACGATTTTTCTTTGCAAAATCGGTATGAAATTTATGATTTTCCAAAAACCAAATCTGTAGGTCTAACCACTGAATTCTATTAGAAACGATGTCAAAATGCAGATATTCGTCGAAAAGTTTAGAACTAATGTCATCATAGTCTGTTCTTCCCAAGTAATCCAAATCGGCATCCGCTATAATTTCTTCATAAAAAGTCTTTGGTTCTTGAGGTACCTTTGTGGCCCTTATCATCCCATTTAATATTTCGACTTCCTCACTGGTAAGAATAGGAGTTAAAAATGGTTGAATGGCAACAATGCTGCTTTCTTCATGATCTAAATGTGATTCTACATAACCAAAATCATGACAGATTGCAGCAATTCTAATGAGTCTAGCCATTTCTTGGGGAATATCATAATATTCAATATAGTCGTTACATACGTTGGCAACATCTATAGTATGATCTACTGAATGGTAAGAAAGATAATTGGGAAGTTTTTCTTTTAACTGCTCAATGATCTCAAAACATATTTTTGGATATGAATTTTTGTTGCGAAGAATCATTTATCCTAATAATCAGAATTATAAGTGTATATATTTAAACCCCATGTTATGAAAATTATTGCAATAACTCGGTTTTTATATTATAAAATTTTAAATGGTAATCTATGTAAATAATTAAAAAACAACACTTTACAAAATACTTTTTAAAATGTTACTGTTTGTTCACTTTTAATAATAGTTTTAATCACATCAACCTAATAATTGAGAGGATTAATGAAAAGTGGTTAGTTGGTAATGTTTTCAGAATTTGTTGAACCTATTCCAATTATGCCATCATATAAATCACCGAAATTTCTGTAATAAACCAGTATTAAATAGTTGTTTTCCGTAAAATTAAAGTTTCCACTTACTTTGCCAAGGTCAATCTTACCATCCTCACTCTTAAGGACATATTTATAGTTGTAAAACCCCTGCTTAAATTTTATTACCGCCTCCATATTTCCTGTTTTAGAATTGTAATTCATTTTGTTCTCTTCCACAAGAGCATAGTTATTGAATTTACCATAGACATAAATTTCATTAAATCCAATATCCATTGTATATGGAAGGCTGAAATGAATCATGGTATATTCTGATTCTATCGATGGGTTTTCACCTTGTAATGTACGAATTACAAAATCGCCATTAATATCAGGAAAATAGGTGTAGGCCTTATCATATCTGTAGTTGTCTGTAAAAAGATAATGATGGTAAAGTTCTTTATAATCAATACGAGAAATAGAAGCAGTAGGGACTCGTAAATCACTGGTGTCAAAGTTGAGGAATTCATTCCCTCCAAAAAAACTGGTTTCAACATCATATTTATATGCCAGCGAATTGCCCAATGTAAATTGTGGAGGAACTTTTGTAATAGTGTTAGACCATTGATAATTTTGAATTATAGCAATTTTTACTTCTTTTACAGGATTCACAAGTTGAAGACTGTATGGGGTAATTGTAAATTGTACAGATTGTTTTTGATTTAGAAAATCAAAATTTCTGGAATTCCTGGTCGTGGCTCCGACTTTTGCTAAATCCTTGTAAACTACAAATCGTCTTGAAAATTGAAGTTCGTAGTTAGAATTATAAATTTCGAGTACATAATTACCGCTAACTTTTAAACTCACAGCTTTATTGGGAATGGTCAAGCGATAATTGGAATAGGCCTGCAGAGTACTGTAGCTGTTACTATAATTAATAATCCTTTGGTTGTCTGTACCTCTAAGGTATTGCGACTTTAATAGTTCAGATGGTGTCCAATCATAATTACAATAAACAATTTTGAAATAATAGTCTTGTTCACTTGCGGTCAAATCATCAAACTCGAGATAAATCGGATCTCCTAATTTAATAACAGGAAACTGATCTTCTGTTGGTCCCTTAAATATAATGGTCCTTATATTTTCAGGCGGGGTCACCTCTTCCTGAATCTGCGAATATAATTGGGTAGTAAGGAAAAAGAAGAATAGCTGTTTAAGAAATAAACGCATTTTTAACCTGTTTTTGAGGTAAAGGTAAACAAATTGCATACCGAAAAAAGTCATATCGGTGTAATGCCCAAAATTATAGTTAATAATTATGAAAACCGTATCATAAGTACTATTTTTGGTCGAACTTTTGTTAAACTAACTGTTTACATTTTATGTCTAAAGACATTAGGATCAAGAAAGGCTTTAACATTAAGCTTGTCGGTGCTGCCGAACAAAATATATCTAAAGCAGTTTTAAGTAATGTTTATGCCATCAATCTCATAGATTTTCATGGTATAATGCCTAAAATGTTAGTCAAACTAGGGGCAGAAGTAAAGGCAGGTGAACCCTTATTTTATAGCAAAGATAGCCCGGACATACTTTTCGCTTCTCCAGTGAGTGGAGAATTAATCGAGATAATTAGAGGAGCTCGAAGAAAAATTCTTACCATAAAAATTCTTGCCGATAAGTCCCAAGACTATTTGGAGCATTCCAAAATACGACCCGGTGCTGATTCGGAAGAAATCAAGTCTCTACTTCTTAAATCCGGATGCTGGCCTTTTATCAGACAACGTCCTTATGATTTTGTTGCAGATCCGACTGCAACTCCCAAGGCAATTTTCATATCAGCCTATGTTACCGCTCCATTGGCGGCAGATTTGGATTATACTCTAAAGGGAAAAGAAGAAGAACTACAAGCGGCAATAACTGCTTTGGCAAAACTTACCCCAGGTAAAGTTCATGTTTCAGTAGGTAAGGGGTCTACTTCTCCTTTGGCTAAACTCGATGAAATAGAATTACACAAAGTATCCGGACCCCATCCGGCGGGATTGGTAGGCACTCAAATAAATAAATTAGATCCAATAAATAAAGGTGAAGTAGTTTGGACAGTTACTCCTCAAGATCTTGTAATAATTGGCGAGTTGCTTTTAACAGGTAGATTTAATGCCCAACGTACTATTGCCCTTGCAGGTTCAACGGTGAAGTCTCCAAAATATTTTACAACAAAAATCGGTGCGGAGATTGCTACATTTTTATATGCAAGTGGTGTAAAAGATGAAAAATTTCGCGTGATTAATGGAGATGTCCTGACAGGTAAAAAGACGAGCCCG
>CAZHWD010000137.1:0-6463 GCA_964536335.1 uncultured Eudoraea sp.
GGTCCCGATAGCTATCGGGATGAAAGTGGAGACAAATGAAGGTGAAGGAAGTCAATTTATAATCATATTACCTGTTTAAATTATGAATGTAAGAAACGTATTCATTAGCATGATATTTATCCTTGTCTTTGCACCCTTAAAGGCTCAGGATACGCTTTTCGTTGATCCAGGCAAATTGGATAGTTTGAAGGTGCTTGTTTATAAAAGCAATCAAAATGATAAAGAAAAAATAAGGTTACTCAATGAGTATGCCCGGATGAGTTTTTATAATCAGGAAATTATTCAGGGTTTTTCTGCAACAATAGAGGCAATGGAATTGTCAGAAAAAATTGAATTTAAAGAGGGAGAGATCATGTATCATGAGACCTTGGCCGCCTTCTTGGGCCCGGGAGATATTGTTTCATATCATCATCAAAAGGCAAGGATGCTATCCACACAATTGAATCAAAATGATTCCTTTACTGAAGTCCAGCTTCCGGATGGCTATCCGACGCCTTATAATGAAATGTATTACAAGAAACTGTTGAAGGCATTAGAACATTTCAAGGATGTAAAGAACAAGGAAATATTGGCAGCATTATATGACCCTCTTGGTTATTACTACTATACTATAAATGATATTGATCAATTTAGATTAACAGCGAATAGTATCATAGAGATTTATTCAGATTTGGAAGAATTTTATCCATTATTCCTCTATTATTCTTATTTAGGTAATGTAGCTATCGAAGAAAATGATGTTTTGGAAAAGGATATCATTGAAGCCAAAATTGAAGAATTGGTAGCGTCAATGAAAAATAAAAATGAGACAGGGCCATTAAATTTTCAATTGGCAAATTATTATAGAATTAACGGGCAAAATACGATTGCTATAGAGCATTATTTGCGGTGCATTGATTTTTTTGAATCAATTAATGATTATTTTATGTTGTCGGATGTATATGGTCAAATGTACCAAATGTATTCAGATTTAGAGATGTTTGATAGAGGAGCTGAAGCGATGGAGAACAGAGTCAAACTGTTGGCGGCACATAATTTACCCGCAGATATGTTTAATGCATACAATCAGGTAATGTGGGCCATGTACGATGCTAAAAATTACGACAAAGCGCAATATTATAATCAACTTAAAAAAAGTATATCCACGCCACTTACTGCCGAAGATTTCGTGGCAGATAGTTATAGCCTTGAAGGTCATATTCAAATGGATAAGAAACATTATGAGGTAGCCATTTCGCTAATTGAAAAAGCTCTTGAGGTATCAATTAGGTTGAAAAGAGTCGATAATGATGAATGGGAAGCCTATCGCATATCAACTTGCTATTATAATCTTAATGACCATGAAAATGCCCTAAAGTATGCTTTGCTAAGTCAAGAAGTTTTACAAGAAGGCAATATCAGATTAAAAAAGCGATTAAATTTAACATTTTCTGACATTTATGACGCGCTGGGAAACGAGAACCTGGCATATAAGCATTTAAAGATCTACAAGGATCTTATCAAAGAATCAGAGGATATTGATATTGCAAACGTTCTTATGAAGGCAGAAGTTCGATCGGTGATTGATAGGAATCAAAAGGAAATTGACATACTTGAAAGAGAACAATTTATAAAAGAGCAACAAAACAAAAATCAGCGCTTATGGATCATAAGCATTGCCGGAGCTCTTTTATTTGCCTTAATACTTAGCTCTATCTTATTTCGAAATAATAAAAACAGACAAAGGGCAAATCTAATTCTTCAGCAACAAAAGGAGAAAGTTCAGGAGACTTTGGTAGCATTAAAAGCAACACAATCCCAATTAATACAATCCGAAAAGATGGCATCTTTAGGAGAGCTCACTGCGGGAATTGCGCATGAAATTCAAAACCCACTTAATTTTGTCAATAATTTCTCCGAAGTTTCTCAGGAACTGATGAAAGAAATGTATGAGGAGATTGAGAAGGGTGATCAGAGAGAAGCGCTGGAAACAGGAAATGATATTGAGCAAAACCTTGAAAAGATACATCACCACGGGCAACGTGCCAGTGAAATAGTAAAAGGCATGCTCCAGCATAGCCGTAGCAGTAGCGGGCAAAAAGAACCTACGGATATCAATGTGCTGGCAGATGAATATTTACGCCTGGCCTACCATGGTTTAAGGGCTAAGGACAAATCGTTCAATGCAACTATGGAAACCGATTTTGACGACAAGATTGGGAAAATCAATGTCGTTCCTCAGGATATAGGAAGAGTGATTTTGAATTTAATCACGAATGCATTCTACGCGGTAAATCAGCAGTCCTCCAAAGCCTTGGCGGAAGGGGATAAGAATTATGAGCCGACCGTTTCTGTAAGCACTAAAAAGATCGGGAATCAGATAGAGATAAAAGTGGCTGACAATGGTAATGGTATCCCCGATTCGGTAAGGAAAAAAATATTTCAGCCTTTTTTTACCACCAAACCCACAGGGCAGGGCACAGGTCTGGGCCTGAGCATGAGTTATGATATTGTGACCAAAGGTCATGCGGGGGAATTATCCGTTCTAAGTAAGGTAGGTATAGGAACAGAATTCTTTATTCTTTTACCCATTAATTGATTATCTTGTTTTAAGGACGAATAAACACTAAAGTAACTGCAGTTACTTAACTAACAAACATAAATGGATCCCTAATAAGAAAACACCAATAATCATGCGATTCGTTAAATACAAGATTGCAATTCCTAATTTCTTTTTAGTAGTGCTGCTTATGCTTATTGGTTGTGCTGAGGAAAAACAACCTACTTCCTCCAATAACTTTGCCCCCAAGGTTGTGGAAGCAAAAGCTTATATGGTCCCTGATGACTCTATAAAACCACCGGAAATGATTCCTGTCAAGGAAATAAATATTATACCGGCAAGGAATCGCAAAGAGGTTCTTTTGGAATCTGACCCTGTTCTGACAAGAACCGTTCCGCGCGTTCAATTGCAGGTTGTTAGTATCGCAACCCCTGGGCAGGGGATTTATAAACTGCCGCAGGTTGTGCCCGTTAAGGAACATCCGGTGATTTCGAGCCTCCCGGATATCGTAAAGGTCAGTGCCCCACAAGTCTCCTATATAGGCGCTACAAGCTACAGCACCTTCAATGCAGCCAATGGTCTTTCGAGCTGGGGCAGAAACACTTTCCAGGATAGCAAGGGAAATCTATGGCTGGGCGGTGCCCATCAAGGAGTTGATAAGTATGACGGGAAGTCAATTACCCGATATACTACGGCACAAGGTCTGATCGATAATGATATCAACGCAATATATGAAGACAGCCATGGCAATATGTGGTTTTGCAGCTGGTTTGGGCTGAGTAAGTATGATGGTAAGTATTTTACCAATTTTGGCATTGAAGATGGGCTTCCCGATAGGGGGCTGTTTGATATCATAGAGGATCAAAAAGGAAATCTATGGATCGCTAGCCGGTCTGGATTATCCAAATACGATGGCAAATCCTTTACCAATTTTACTGCAGAACAAGGTTTGGGGAATAATATTGACAGACTATTGGAAGATGATAAGGGTAATATATGGATGACTGCTCAAGGCACACATAAAGCGAGTGGTACTGAGGGTAAGCAAATAATAAAATTTGATGGTACCAACTTTATAAAATATGCTACAACTGAATGGGAACAAGTGGGGCTAACAGAATGGTTTGACGTCAGAACGAACCTATTAGCAAGCACCTTCGATGGATCGTCCTATTTAAAATATTCCGCCATTCGTGATTCGGAATTAAATTTTCCCGGTTTGGTGTACACAAAAGATGGATCTAATATTTGGTTGACATACCCTTCTTCTACAGATTCACAATCAATGCAACTGTATTCCTATGATGACAACCAATTAGTCCATATGGGTGCGGCCCCTTTTTCTTCGGATTTAACTGAGGACAACAATGGCAAATTGTGGGTTGTTCACAATTATGGGGTGTCAAAAATAAATTTAACCCCTTTTTCGCATATACAAGTCGAACAAGGATTATCCGACAATTATGTTAGATCGGTATTCCTGAGTAAAAATGGTGGCTTATGGGTGGGCTCCACCAGCGGGCTTGATAGAATAAACGAGGATAGTATCACTCAATTTATGCCCGGGGATAGAGAACGATTGTATGTAACATCGATATGTGAAGATCAAAATGGTTATCTCTGGCTGGCACTCTGGACTTATGGAGCTTACAAATTTGATGGAGAGTTTTTAGTACAGTATCCTGAAATTGGTAATGCTGGCATTTGGTGCGTTATGGAGGATAGTAAGGGACATATGTGGTTTGGAACCGAAGAAGGAGCAGTTAAATATGACGGCACTTATTCTTACTACTATTCCTTAGCGCAGGGTTTAAGTGGTAGCAAAATAATGACTATCGTAGAAGACAAAAATAATAACATATGGTTTGGAAGTATAGACAACGGCCTGACAAAATATGACGGGAAGGAATTCACACATTTTGCCATGGGGAGTGGCTTAAAGGATTTGAATGTCAGAAGCTTACTGGAAGATAGAAAGGGCCATATTTGGGTGGGTACCGGTAGTGGAGGTGCCTTTAAATACAATGGAAGAACATTTACCCAATATACGGTGGAACAGGGATTGTCGAGCAATACAATAAACGGTATACTTGAGGATGCAGAGGGCCAGATCTGGTTTGGTACTCACAACGGATTGAGTAGGTTACAATTAGCAGCGGTTGAATCTGGTAATACTGCCAAGACTATCACATCTTCAATGGATGCTACATTGTTCAAAAACTATCTGTATTCGGATGGCTTCCAGGGTATTGGAAACTGGTACAATTCTTTAGTTCAGGATAACAATGGGATCATCTGGGCGGGAAGTATGGAAAGACTGACAGCTTTTGACCCCGGTAAGGACCGAACTGATACTATTCCGCCACACATTGAATTGAATGCAGTGCTGTTGTTCAACCAGGAAATTAACTGGCTGGAGCTTGAGAAACAGAAGGATACGGCACTGTTATTAAAAAACGGCCGAACGCTCAAAAGTTTTAATTTCAGCACTGTTTCAGAATGGAATTATACACCGGAGGAGTTAGAACTCGCCCATAACAACAATGCCCTTACTTTTAAGTTTACAGGGATATCCACCAATAAACCCGAACTTGTAAAGTATCAATATATGTTGGAAGGACTGGATAACAACTGGGGTACCTTTAAGACTACGCCTGTAGCCACCTATACGAACCTATCTCATGGGAAGTATACCTTCAAAGCAAAGGCCATGAACAGTGAAGGATACACGAGCAAAAAACTCAGCTATTCCTTTACTATCCACCCTCCCTGGTGGTTGAGTTGGTGGGCCTACATTATTTATGGGATTTTCTTTATTGCCGGTTTAAGAATAGTGCATCTGTATCAGAAAAAAAGGGTTCTCCGCCTTGAACGTATCAAATCGCAAAAAAAGGAATTGGAACAAGCCAAAGAAGTTGAAAAAGCCTACACCAGTTTAAAAGCCACCCAAACACAACTGATCCAATCAGAAAAAATGGCTTCATTGGGAGAACTTACTGCTGGCATCGCCCATGAGATCCAGAACCCCTTGAACTTTGTGAATAATTTCTCAGAAGTCAATAATGAGCTGATCGCGGAGATGAACGAAGAATTGGACAATGGAGATCTGGTAGAAGCAAAAGCAATAGCGGACGACATCAAACAAAATCTAGAAAAAATAAATCACCACGGTAAACGTGCCGATGGTATAGTAAAAGGCATGCTGCAGCATAGCCGCAGCAGCAGTGGTAAAAAAGAGCCCACGGATATCAATGCTTTGGCCGATGAATATCTGCGGCTAGCTTATCATGGCCTAAGAGCAAAGGACAAATCGTTCAGTGCAACTATGGAAACCGAATTTGACGACAAGATTGGGAAAATCAATGTCGTTCCACAGGATATAGGAAGAGTGATTTTGAATTTAATTACCAATGCATTTTATGCAGTAAATGAGAAGTCCACCTCCGCCAATTTATCCAAAGAAGCCTCGGCGAAGTTGGAAGCTTCAGGCAACGCACGGACGGGGGATAAAAATTATGAGCCTACAGTTTCGGTCAGTACAAAAAAGAAAGGGAACCAGGTTTTGGTTTCGGTAAAAGACAATGGGAATGGCATCCCTGATTCAGTAAGGAAAAAAATATTTCAGCCCTTTTTTACGACCAAACCCACAGGGCAGGGCACAGGTCTGGGCCTTAGCATGAGTTATGACATAGTGACTAAAGGACATAATGGGAAATTAAAAGTGGAATCCGAGCAAGGAAAAGGAACAACTTTTACAATAACATTACCCCTAGCACAGAAAACATGATGTTTAAATTACAAGAATTAGCAGGAATAATATCAAACACCAATACGATATGAAAATATTAGTGGTAGACGACGAACAGGACGTAAAATTGCTGTTTCAGCAGCGTTTCCGGAAAGAGATCCGGAATAATGAACTGC
>CAZHWD010000138.1:0-4082 GCA_964536335.1 uncultured Eudoraea sp.
TAGCCTGGAAGTTTCTGTTGTTGGGCGAAGCCTGGGAAGAATTGCGGGTGAAAAGCTATTAAAAAAACATCCATTTTTGTTGGAAACCCACGGGTATAAATTTGGAGATTTTGGAGCCATTGTAGCGGCTGCAGCGCTGGCCCATGATATTGGGAATCCGCCATTTGGTCATAGTGGCGAAAAGGCGATTGGGGAATTCTTTAAGCATGGGGAAGGTAAAAGATACCAATCACTTTTATCCCAAAAGGAATATCAGGACATAATTGATTTTGAAGGCAATGCAAATGGGTTTAAGTTACTTACGGAATCGCGTGAGGGGGTATCAGGTGGACTTCGATTAAGTTATGCTACACTGGGAGCCTTTATGAAATACCCGAAGGAATCCCTTCCAAAAAAACCAACTACTCATATAGCAGATAAAAAATTTGGTTTTTTCCAGTCAGAAAAGATATTCTTTAAAGAAGTGGCTGAGGAATTGGGACTTCTTTGCACAAGTGCAGGGGCTGACATTACTTATTCCAGGCATCCTCTGACTTATTTGGTTGAAGCGGCAGATGATATCTGTTATACCATTATTGATTTTGAAGATGGTATAAACCTTGGATTGATCTCGGAAGAATATGCGTTGGAGTATTTGGTTAAACTGGTTAAAGACACCATAAATACGAAAAAGTATAATTCATTGACCATTATGGCCGACCGGCTTAGCTATTTAAGGGCTTTAGCAATTAATACCCTTATAAGCGATGCGGTTGCGGTTTTTCTGGAAAACGAAGAGGCTATCCTGGCTGGTGAGTTTTCGATTTCGCTTCTGGATCGTAGTCATTACAAGGCACAGATAGAGGACATTATTCAATTAAGTGTTGACAAAATATATTGTTCACCCGGAGTTATAGAAAAAGAAATCGCCGGCTACAAAATTATTTCTGATATTCTTGAAGTATATACAAGGGCACTGGTTAGACAAATGGAGGGTAAGCCCACCAACTATGATAAGCTTTTAATAGAAACCCTGCCCGATGCATATAGAAATACGGAAGGCTCAATATATTCTGTTTTGTTAAATTCCTGTTGTTTCGTTGCCAGCCTGTCGGACAGTGCTGCAGTGCATATTCACAATAAAATTAGCGGGAAGCAACTTTAGAAATTATAAGCCAGACCTATAGCCAGGACTTGCCTGAATTGGATTTTGGGAACCCCAGGATCAATTACATTGCCAGTATCCGAGATTACCTGGTCAAAACGTATATCATCATCATAAATAACCTGGGTACCTAAGTTGGCCTCAAATAAGTCGTTCACCTTAAAAGTAAAATTCAATTCCCAGTCTACATCTATATTGCCAAAACGCCTTATATAATCTGTAAAAAGACTTAGACGATGATTCATAATTATATTAGTTGCTATCTCTTTCTCCCAGGTATTCGTTACTAATATCCCGAATTCAATATATTTGGTTGACCCTTTAGTCACCAGATTTCCCTCCTCATCAAATACAGCTCTCCTTACCCCAAAAGCTCCCTGGTTTGCAAGTGTTTGATTAAGAACAAAAGTTGCTTTTACAGTTGTAGGGGATAAATAGAGGTTAAAATTTTTTCCTTCAGGCACAAAGGAAGGACCTCCACCAAAGTATAGATATCCTGGAGCCATAAATGCAGAGATGGGATTATCTGTGTCCGGATAATTATAACCGTCCGTAAATTGCGTATTAAATTTTGTATTAATTGAATAATACCATTTGTTTAAAGTATCCTTACGATAGCTAAAAGTAGAAGTAAGTCTGATAACATCATCTGTTTTTCTTACCTCCCTCCCTTCCTGTACATTAATGCCATATCTGAGGACTAACTCATTATTCCATTTAATGAATCTGAATTTATAGTTTCTTTCAAATTCCATATTAGCTATACCGGAAACTGCATTTTCACCACCCGCATTCCAATTAACATAGGCTACCTCACTTATATTTAATCCCAATTTATTTTCCTTTGCCCAAAAGGAAGGGATTATGAAGGGTTTATAAGGTTCACTTAGAACTTTGGTCTGATTGAATGATATTACCGGATTAATAAAACGTATTCCTCGGGGTACTGCTTTTATTTTGTATTGAGGGGCCCGGATGACAATTGTATCAATTTTTGTGGTATCAATCACTGTTTGTGTTGGAATACTATCCTGAAGGTAAACATGGGAAGAGTATAATAACAACAACCACAATAAAGTTAATCTTGCTACCATTTTATATCTCCAATAATTCCATGATATTTTTTTTAATGGACAGCGCATCAATATGTGCCATTTTATGCAATTGCTCTACTGTTCCATGTTCAATGAAAACATCTTCTATTCCAAATATCGAAATTGGCCGGGGGTTATTTACAGAATTTGCAAATTCTATTACCGCACTTCCAAAGCCCCCAATTTTGCACCCATCTTCTACAGTGATTATTTGCTCATAGGTATCAAAAATAAAACGCAGCATTTTCTCATCCAGAGGCTTAACAAAGCGCATATTATAGTGACCTATTTTTCCCGGCATAGTTAGGTCTTTGATTAGCTTAGACATAGTGTTCCCAATGTGGCCAATAGACAGCACTGCAATTTTATTTCCTTTGACCAATTCTTCAGCTTTACCAATTTCAATTTTTTGGAAAGGTTGTTTCCAATTAGTGGTAGTAGCACGCCCTCTGGGGTAGCGAATAGCAATTGGCCCAGAAAGGCCATCTTGAATGGTATACATAATATTGCGGAGTTCCGCCTCGTTCATCGGTGAAAAGATAATGAGATTTGGGATACACCTTAAATAAGCTAAATCATAAACCCCGTGATGTGTAGCACCATCTTGTCCGACTATTCCTGATCTGTCCAGAAAGAAGGCCACGGGAAGATTCTGTAAAGCAACATCATGAATTACCTGGTCGTAAGCCCTTTGTAAGAAGGTAGAATATATAGCACAAAATGGCAATAATCCTTCAGCAGCCATACCAGCGGCCATAGTAACTGCATGTTGCTCTGCGATGCCAACATCAAAAGCCCTTTCCGGAATCTGCTCCATCATAAACTTTAAGGAACTTCCGGTAGGCATGGCCGGGGTAATGCCAATAATTTTATCATTTTTTACTGCCAGTTCGACAAGGGTTTGGCCAAACACGTCCTGATATTTAGGAGGTTTATCTTCAGCTTTTGCAGCTATTAGATCACCAGTCTTAATATTAAATTTACCGGGAGCGTGATAAGCTACCTGATTTTCCTCTGCTTTTTTTAAACCCTTACCCTTGGTTGTAATAATATGAAGTAATTTAGGTCCTTTTACGGTTTTCAACCTTTCCAGTTCTTTTATCAGGACATATATGTCATGCCCATCAATAGGACCTGAGTAATCAAAGTTCAGGCACTCAAAAATATTTTCATCTTTTGCCGTACCTTTTTTGACATTAGTCAGGTATTTTTTAAGAGCACCCACACTGGGATCAATGCCAATCGCGTTATCATTAAGGACAATAAGGACATTTGTATTTGTAACCCCGGCATGATTCAAGCCTTCAAAAGCCATACCGCTTGCAATAGAGGCGTCACCAATAACTGCAATATGTTGTCTATTATTTTCTCCCTTTAATCCAGATGCAAGAGCCATCCCCAGAATTGCTGAAATTGAAGTGGAGCTGTGACCTGTTCCAAACGGGTCGTATTCGCTTTCATCTCTTTTTGGAAAACCGCTTATTCCGCCCATTTGCCTGTTAGTATCAAAGACATTTTTGCGTCCTGTAATAATTTTATGACCGTATGCCTGGTGACCAACATCCCAGATTAATCTGTCAAAAGGGGTATTAAATACATAATGAATGGCCAAGGTTAATTCAACCACACCCAGACTGGCACCTAAATGTCCTTCTTTGACGGCCACTATATCTATTATAAAATTCCGTAATTCCTTAGCAAGAAGAGGTAATTCTTTCTCTTTTAATTTGCGAAGATCAGAAGGATAATTAATGGAATTCAATAGTTTCATAAGAAGTAGCAAATGTACATTAATTCATTTTTTGTTATAACTTCATCTATTCCTAATATTGAAGTATTATGTC
>CAZHWD010000139.1:0-45303 GCA_964536335.1 uncultured Eudoraea sp.
TCTGTTGATTACTATCACAAAAAACTGGGTAAAATTATGTGGAATAAATGTGGTATGTCTCGTAATGTTGAAGGATTAAAAGAAGCTGTTGAAGAAATTGCTGCTTTAAGGAAGGATTTTTGGGAAAATGTAAAAGTCCCCGGAGCTGCAGATGACAAAAATCAGGAATTAGAAAAAGCAGGCCGTGTGGCAGATTTCTTGGAACTTGGGGAACTATTTGCCATGGATGCCCTGGAACGAAATGAGTCTTGCGGTGGTCACTTTAGAGAAGAATATCAAACTCCTGAAGGGGAAGCCTTACGTGACGACAAAAATTTCAAATTTGTGTCGGCCTGGGAATATAAAGGAGAACCAAAAGACGCCAAATTGCATAAAGAGAATTTGATTTATGAAAACATTGAATTAAAGACGCGTTCCTATAAATAATAAGCTATGAAGATTTATCTTAAAATATGGCGTCAAAAAGATGCTTCCTCAAAAGGAAAAATAGTAGACTATACCATGGATGGTGTTGAAGGTGATATGTCGTTCCTGGAAATGCTGGATATATTAAACGAGGATTTAATTTCGAAAGGCGAGGTTCCTATTGAGTTTGATCATGATTGCCGTGAGGGTATTTGTGGAACATGCTCTCTTCAAATAAATGGCCGTCCGCATGGTCCGGACAGACTTATCACCGTATGTCAACTACATATGCGTAGTTTTAATGATGGGGACACTATAGTAATAGAACCTTTTAGAGCTAAGGCCTTCCCGGTAATTAAAGATTTGATTGTGGATAGAAATGCTTTTGAACGTATTCAACAGGCAGGTGGTTTTATTTCCGTGAACACTTCTGGTAGAACAGTTGATGCCAATTCCATCCCTATAAGGAAAGAAAATGCTGATAAGGCATTTAATGCGGCTGCTTGCATTGGTTGCGGTGCATGTGTGGCAGCGTGTAAAAATGCCAGTGCTATGTTGTTTACTTCCGCGAAAGTATCCCAGTTTGCTCTGCTGCCCCAGGGACGAATAGAGGCGTCAGAACGCGTACAAAACATGGTGCGCCAGATGGATCTGGAAGGCTTCGGAAACTGCACAAATACAGGTGCCTGTGAGATAGAATGCCCAAAAGGTATTTCTTTGGAGAATATTGCCAGAATGAATAGAGAGTATTTAGGTGCCTCAATAAAAGGCTAGGAGAAAAATGTATATATTTCTAAAATCCCGGGTAGCATTACCCGGGTTTTTTATTTGGAATATCCCCGTGTCTTTTTTGCTATTTTTACCATAACTAATATGCTATGAAGTCATCTGCACAAAATCTTACTTCTAAATTGCCCAAGTTACCTGATTCTATATTTAGTACAATGAGCAACCTCGCTAAAGAGCATAATGCGATTAACATCTCACAGGGTTTTCCCAATTTTGAACCTGATCCAGCTCTCATCGAATTGGTAACAAAAGCAATGAAAGATGGGCATAACCAATATGCACCTTTAGGTGGTATTTATCCTCTTAAGGAGGTTATTGCTAAAAAAATCACACTTTTATATGGAACTAATTACGACCCGCAATCTGAAATAACTATAACAGTAGGAGCTACACAAGCTATTTTTACCGCTATTTCGGCATTGGTCTGGCCCAATGACGAAGTAATAGTTCTTAAACCGGCCTATGATTGTTATGAACCGGCTATTAAAGCAAATGGTGGTATTCCTGTATTGATTCAATTAACGGGAAAGGACTATGCTATAGATTGGGATGTCTTTAAAGCACATCTTAGTAACAAAACCAGGATGGTCATTATTAATACACCACATAATCCCAGTGGGATGGTATTTTCGAGTTCCGATATGTTAATGCTCCAAAGTTGTCTAAAAGACACGAATATCATTTTATTGAGTGATGAAGTGTACGAACATATTGTTTTTGATAATAACATCCACGAGAGTGCTTCAAAATACCCCGATTTGGCATCGCGAAGCTTTGTTTGTGCCTCATTTGGTAAAACTTTTCATGCAACCGGGTGGAAAATGGGTTATTGTGCGGCGCCAGCAGAGTTAATGAAAGAATTTCAGAAAATTCATGAATTCAATGTATTTTGTGTTAACCACCCTTTCCAGCGAGCTCTGGCTGAATACCTGAAGCAACCTGCCCACTATTTAGATTTAGGCCCGTTTTATCAGGAAAAAAGAGATTTTTTTTTAACAGCAATCCAAAATTCCAGATTCAAGTTTACACCTACTCAGGGGACTTATTTCCAACTATTGGATTTTTCAGAAATAACTAGCGAAAGTGATATTGCCTTTGCAGAAAGACTCGCTAAGGAATTCGGTATTGCTTGTATCCCCATTTCTGTTTTTAATAAAGATCTTATAGATAATAAACAAATTCGAATTTGTTTTGCAAAGACTACTGATACTCTGCTAAAAGCAGCCGAAATCATAACAACAATCTAGCTTATTCTAATCTATTGCATCCTGAATTAGGCCCATTAAATCCGCAATCTTCGAGGGTTCCAACCATCTTGTTACCACTACCAGATTATTAATCTTGTCAATAACTATAAAATTCCCGCCAAAACCGGCGGCATAATAGATGTCTTCTGAAAGTCCCGCCCATTGCCGGTCACCCTTTTGGTTAAGCCACCACATATAACCATAGTTAGGATTTGGTACTGAAGGTGTAATTGCCTCCTTTATCCACGCCTCACTAAGAAGTTGTTCTGAGTTCCATTTTCCATTATTAAGAAATAGTAAACCAAAACGGGCCATATCTTCGGTGTTTATAAAAATTCCTGCTCCAGAATGACCTCCCCCTGTAACAGATTTCATTTTTATTCCATCAATTACTGTCCAGGCCTTGTCGTAGCCAAACCAGCGCCATGTAGTTGAAGCTCCAATTTTATCCATTATATGCTCCTTGAGTACCAAAGGAAGAGGCTTTCGCCAAACGTGTGTCAATGCATAAGCCAGCACATTGACGCGCACATCATTATATTCCATTACCGCGCCAGGTTCATTGAGTTCTCTAAATTTCCATTCATCTAATCCACCCTCTTTTGGCGGTCTGTCTGCCCAATCCTTGCCTCCCCATAACTCGCCTGACCAATCTGAATTTTGTTGTAGTAAATGCTTCCAGTTAATTTTGCTATTGTGTTCTCCTGCAAATGTCCCATCCCATATATAGGAGGAAACTTTGTCATCTGTACTTTCAATTAGATGACTATCTACGGCTAGACCTGCAACTGTAGACAAAAAACTCTTAGTCACACTAAAAGTCATGTCAACACGTTTAATATCCCCCCATTTTTGAACAATGTAACCATTTTTCAAAATTATTCCTGCGGGCCCTCCGCGCTTTTTAGTAGGTCCTAAAATTTGATGAAATGGTTCTCTCTCAAATCCCTTTAAAATTGCAATCCGCAAATCTTTTGACCCCGAATATTCATTACTTTTTGCAAAATTGACAGCTTCATTCAGCTTCTTTTCATTAAGATTAAAAGTGGATGGTGGCCTTTCATGCCATTTAGCATTTCTTTCAGGAAAATAAAACGTTTGCTGACCAATTGCAGTATTTATTGAAAAAAGTATGACAGCGAAGAAAAGGATTTTTATATACATTGTTTGTAAATTCATTTTTTCAAGTTAAGCAAATTCAGCTTCATCTGCCAATCCATTTGTTTATCGCTGCCTATGTAATAAGCCTGTCTTCCAAACTTTATAAATCCATTGCTTTCATAGAATTTAATGGCATTTTCGTTTTTCTCCCACACTCCTAGCCATATGTAACTCTTATTTTTGTTGATTGCCATATATTTAATCTGATTTAGCATCCAATGCCCTATTTTGTTTCCCTGAAATGAACTTTTTACATAAATCCTTTCTAATTCAATTGCATTTTTATCCTTTATATCTCTTTGGGCTTCATTTTCATTTAATTTAAAATATCCTAAAACTTCATTTTCTGAGAAAACCAAATAAAATGACATCTGAGGGTCTGCCAGTTCCGTTAAAAGTTGTTCTTTAGAAAAAGCATTTTTCACATAAGCTTTAAAATCATCCGGATTATTATCCACTTCAAAGGCATCAATAAATGTCTTTCTTGAAATCGAGATAAGCTTATCTAAATCGGAAATAGTACATTTTGATAAATCAAGTTTCATACTCTTATGAAATATCCCCTAAAATAAAAAAAGGAGTAAAACATAGTGCTTTACTCCTTTAAATCTTTTGTAACTATTTACTAAAACATAAACAGTTTTTTGGTCAACATTACTATACCGCTAAAAAAGTCGTTTCGGTATACTTGGATTTCTTCTTCAATAGGTCTGTGGTTAATTTGTGCGTCCATAACTTTTGGAATTTTAATAAAATAAGATTTGGGGTTTAATAAAGTATAAAGATAATGTGTGAGATTCAAGCTTCTAAAAATTTGTTGTGAAGTATCTCCAAATTGTTGTGAAAAAAGTAACTAATTTTTATTTCTCGATAAAGTGTTTATTATGATCGTTAAACGGTCATCTCTGGTATTTCTCCTTCAACGATTAATGTTCCTTCTGTTGCCTTTTTTATAGTATCAACAGTTACACCGGGAGCCCTTTCAAGCAATCGGAATCCATTTGAAGTAACCTCCAGAACCCCTAGATTGGTAACCACTTTTTTTACACAACCAACGCCGGTAAGTGGCAGCGAACATTTTTTTAAAAGTTTTGATTCTCCTGCCTTATTTGTATGCATCATAGCCACAATAATATTCTCCGCCGATGCTACAAGATCCATTGCTCCACCCATTCCTTTTACCATTTTTCCAGGTATTTTCCAATTAGCAATATCTCCATTTTCAGCTATTTCCATAGCTCCAAGAATAGTAAGATCTACGTGTTTTCCACGAATCATTCCAAAACTAGTTGCAGAATCAAAAAAGGAAGCTCCGGGTAAAGTTGTAATGGTTTGTTTGCCTGCATTAATTATATCCGCATCTTCTTCCCCATCATAAGGGAATGGACCCATACCTAAAACGCCATTTTCACTTTGAAATTCGATGCTAATATCATCTCTTACATAATTAGCCACAAGAGTTGGAATACCAATTCCAAGATTGACATAATATCCATCTTTTACTTCCCTTGCAATTCTTTTTGCTATACCAATTTTATCCAGCATTATATGATTCTTAAATTGTATTTATTTCCGCGATCTTACAGTCCGTTGTTCTATTCTCTTTTCATAGTTTTCTCCCTGGAAGATTCGTTGAACAAATATACCGGGGATATGTATTTCATTTGGATCAAGACCCCCAGCCGGCACTAATTCTTCTACTTCTGCCACTGTTATCTTAGCCGCACCACACATACAAGGGTTAAAATTTCGCGCAGTTCCCTTGAAAATCAAATTCCCAGCTTCATCACCCTTCCATGCCTTAACGAATGAAAAATCGGCCTCAAAGGCATGCTCAAGAACATACATTTTACCATGAAAATCTCGTGTTTCTTTAGCTTCTGCCACCTCCGTTCCGTAACCAGCAGGGGTATAAAATGCAGGAAAACCAGCTTGGGCTGCTCTGCACTTTTCTGCCAGGGTACCTTGCGGAGTTAATTCAACATCTAATTCTCCACTTAACATTTGTCGTTCAAATTCGTCATTTTCGCCAACATATGAGGAGATCATTTTTTTAATCTGATGTTTCTGCAGTAATAAGCCCAGACCGAAATCATCAACGCCTGCATTATTACTAATACAGGTAATATCATTTACTCCCAGACGAACCAGCTCAGAAATTGCGTTTTCAGGTATCCCACAAAGCCCAAAACCTCCCAGCATAAAGGTCATCCCGTCTTCTACTCCTAGTAATGCTTCCCGTGCATTGGCCACTATTTTACGTATCATAAGTAATAAATAAGCTAATTAAATATGCCATTTCTTATTGCTACTAAAATACATTTTTAAATAAAAAAATCCCGCTAAAATGCGGGATTAGTTTAATCTTGTTTATTATTAAATTTTACTAAAAATCAAAATCATCAAGGTCATCTTCAAGATTATCTTTTAATGGGGTTTCTTCATTTTCTTTCGAACAATCAACATTTATGGTCAGCTCTTCCGGTTTTGGAAATTCCTCCATAGAAATTCCTAATTCCTCATTCGCATAATTACTTTGCATATATAAAGCCCATATAGGTAATGCCATTGAAGCTCCCTGACCATAAGTTATGGTCTTAAAATGTGTAGCCCTATCTTCGCCTCCAACCCATACCCCTGTCACCAGATTGGGCACCATTCCCATAAACCAACCGTCACTTTGGTTCTGTGTTGTTCCTGTTTTACCCGCAATCGGATTTGTAAATTCATAAGGATAACCAGTGATTACCTCTTTATATACCGTTTGGTCTTTATTGCCAGAATGCCTTAATCTTGTTCCTGAGCCGCCTTGTGTAACACCTTCCATTAAATTAACCATTGCATAAGCTACCTCTTTACTCAACACGTCTTTTGTTTCAGGAACGTATTCATAGAGAACTGTGCCATTTTTATCTTCAATTCTTGTAACCATTACTGGTTTTACATAAACCCCCTGATTTACAAAAGCTCCATAAGCACCTACCATTTCGTATACATTAAAATCTGGTGTTCCTAAAGCAATTGAAGGAACTTCAAGAATTTCTCCGGTTAAACCAAGGTCTTTTACAATTGCTACAACAGGTTTAGGTCCAACTCTATCAATTAACTGAGCGGTAACCGAATTTACCGAGTTGGCAAGCCCGCGTTTTAAAGTATACATCTTTCCGGAATATTTTCCATCAGCATTCTTGGGGCACCATGGTTCCGGGTTTCCGTGTTTACCCGCTTCAATACAATACTGACTATCCGGAAGTGAATCACAGGGTGATAATCTTAATTGATCAATCGCGGCAGCATAAACGAATGGTTTAAAGGTTGAGCCGGCCTGTCTTGCTCCCTGAATTACATTGTCGTATTGAAAGTGTTTATAGTTAAGGCCGCCTACCCAGGCCCTAACATGACCTGTTTGTGGTTCCATAGACATCATTGCAGCCCTTAAAAAGGTTTTATAATACCTTATGGAATCTAAAGGGGTCATAATAGTATCCTTTTCCTGGATCTCACTATCCCAATCAAATACTGTCATTTCTGTTTTTTCGGTAAATGATGCCCTGATCTCTTTCTCAGATACACCATTGGACTTCATGATGCGCCAGCGTTCCGAAGTTCTCATGGCACGCTCAATAATTCCGTTTGTTTCTTCAGAATTCAGCTCCAAAAAAGGGGCCGTTGCATTTCTATCCGGAGTATTTTGATGAAAAAACTCTTTTTGAAGTCGTTTCATATGTCGCTTCACCGCTTCCTCAGCGTTTTTCTGCATTCGGTAATCGACGGTGGTATAAACTTTAAGCCCGTCTAAATAAATATTCCACCGATCTCTTTCGCCTTCTTCTGCAGGTTTGGGGTTTTTTTCAATCCAATCATTAAGAAACTTTTGTAAATACATCCTAAAATAGGTGGCGAGTCCATCCCTATGAGATTCCGGAGTGAAATTTATGTCCATTTTTAAGGCCTGTAGTGAATCTTTTCCCTTTTCCGTAATAAAGTCATATTTAGCCATTTGACCCAATACCGTGTTGCGTCGATTCAATACTAATTCTTCCCTTCTGATGGGGTTATAGAGCGAAGAATTTTTTAACATCCCAACCAGTACTGCAGATTCCTCAGTCTTTAACTCAATGGGTTCTTTTCCAAAATAAATTCTTGATGCAGATCGTATTCCATCTGCATTATTAATAAAATCATAGGTATTTAAATACATAGCAATAATCTCTTCTTTGGTATATTGCCTTTCCAGTCGTATTGCTATTACCCATTCCTTAACTTTTTGGATAATTCTACCCGGGACTCCACCAGATATCCTTTTAGTAAAAAGTAGTTTAGATAATTGTTGCGAAATAGTACTTGCCCCGCCTCGTTTTCCAAGGAATACCATTGCTCTCAAAGTACCTCTTGCATCTATCCCGGAATGTTCATAATATCTTGCGTCCTCTGTGGCGACTAAGGCATTTACCAGGTTGTGGGGCAGTTCATCATAAGACACAGGTGTTCTGTTGTCATCCAAATAAAACTTTCCAAGGGTTTGACCATCTGAAGAAATGATCTCAGTGGCTAAATTTGTTTGCGGATTTTCCAGTCGTTCAAAAGTTGGCATCTCTCCAAAAAGACCCCAGGAAGCCAGTAGAAAAATTATAAATACCAAAAACACGCCTGAAGCAAACAGTATCCAAAACCATTTAATAAACTTAGAAAAGTTGGAAGAAACCTTCTTTTTCCGGGCTTTTGCCATAACTTATTTACGCTTTTCAATTAAGAAACCAACATCCGTGATGCCTTCTAGTTCCATGATCCCTTCTGCGTTGCCGTTTTTACGCATAGCATGGGAAATTTGTAAAGTATATACGCCTTTAACGGGAAAAATGATGTTTTCCTTATACCAAAGTTTATTTTCTTTAATACTTCCAGATCCTTTCCCCAACCATACACCATCTGGCATAGCCATTTCATACTCCAGGGTATCCCTTTGGGTATCGCCATTAGGGTATTTCAAATCTGCTATTAAAAATAGATTGCTGTAAAGAAAAGATTCATCATTTCTTATGGAAATAAATATGTCATTCGCGCTAATCGTGTCATTTTCTGTGAAGCTAAATTCCTTGGTGTCACTTTTGGTCCATATACCCCCAGGATTGGCCTGAAATTCGGAATGAACCAGCTTATCATTACATGCCCAAATCAATAAAACTAAGATTAAACTGAAAATCCTTTTAGGCATTTTTAGTAGGTCTTTTTCTGTTATTCCTTCTCTTTTTATTCCTGTTCCCCTTGTTTCTTCGTTTCGGGCGGTCAAACCTTGTAAGACTGTCCTGTCCTACAACATTTTCAAAAATCAACTTTTCTTCTTCAATATTTTCAAAAGCAAACTCCTCAAGACTGGCTACTGGTTTTTTAGCTTTATTCTTATCCAGTATCTCCTTTACTTGTTCTTTAGTCAGCGCATGCCAGTTAGAAGCGTCATCTTTGTAAGAGAACCATAACATCTCTTTAAAAATATCCGTTTTTTGACAAAAGGCTACTCCTTTTTCAGTAAACAATTTACTTTCCTGAGAAGGGAAATCTTCTAATGCCTCTAAATATAGATCCAACTCATAGTTCAAACAACACTTTAGCTTACCACACTGGCCTGCTAGTTTTTGCGGATTAAGTGAAAGTTGTTGGTAGCGAGCAGCGGAAGTACTTACAGAACGGAAATCGGACAACCAGGTGGAGCAACATAATTCTCTTCCGCAAGATCCAATACCTCCTAAACGTTGTGCTTCTTGTCTATAGCCAATTTGCCTCATTTCAATTCGAATGCCAAAGGCCTTTGCCATATCCTTAATCAACTGTCTGAAATCAACACGTTCCTCTGCCGTATAGTAGAAAGTAGCCTTAGAACCATCACCCTGAAATTCCACATCAGAGATCTTCATCTGCAATTTTAGCAAAATAGCCATTTCGCGAGCACGCTTTTTAATCTCTTCCTCCTTCTCACGACATTTCTGCCATTTCTCTATGTCCTTTTGAGTTGCTTTGCGATATACTTTAAGGATTTCCTCTTCAGAATCGGAAACTTTCTTGCGCTTCATCTGCACTTTTACCAATTCTCCGGTTAGCGTAACAAGACCAATGTCATGACCAGATTTAGACTGTGTAGCCACAATATCACCAATGGATAATGACAGTTTTTCTGTGTTCCTGAAAAACTCTTTCCTGCTATTTTTAAATCGAATTTCAACACAATCAAATGGCTGAGAACCACTGGGTAAAGACATATTGGAAAGCCAGTCAAACACAGTTAATTTATTGCAGCTATCTGTGCCGCAAGTTCCATTATTTTTGCATCCACGCGGCTGCCCATCCTTGCCGGTTGAACAACTGTTACAACCCATATTTTATATCTTGGTTTAGCCAAATCAAAATTTGGATTTGCTAAAATAGGTTCATAAATAATTATTGAAGGTAAAGATAGTACTTTTTTACTGTGATGGAAAGCAGCAATTATTGTGCAAAAGTTATCGATCTTCTCTTTTTAAAATGACATAATAAGGTCATGTAAATCAGCACAAAAATCTACTATAATTAATGCTGTTATATATGGGCAGGTTTATTTTTTAAATTTTAAGACCTCTGATCTACCTTTTTTAAAAATTTTATTGCTAATCCCTTTTCCTTTTCTAAGTCTTTTCTGCTCCTCAAAAGGAAGTTCATGGATTTCTTTGCAATGGTCTGAACAACAATTGTTCATTTTATCTGCACATGCCTCACATTGAATGAAAAGTAAATGACAAGCTTCATTAGCACAGTTAACATGGGTATCGCATGATTTTCCGCATTGATGACATTGGGCTATGATATCTTCTGTTATGCGCTCACCTCGTCTTTGATCAAATACAAAATTCTTACCAAGAAATTTATTTTCGAGTTTCTTTTTCCTTACCTGACGAGTATATTCAATAATACCTCCTTCAAGCTGAAATACATTTTTAAACCCTTTGTGCTTATAATATGCGCTTGCCTTTTCACATCGGATACCTCCAGTGCAATACATTACCAGATTTCTGTTCTCCTTATAGTTAGATAAATCTTTTTCTATAATATCTAATGAGTCTCTGAAAGTATCAACATCTGGTGTAATTGCGCTTTTAAAATGACCAATTTCACTTTCATAATGATTTCGCATATCGACCAAAATTGTTTTTGGGTCGTCAATCAACTCATTAAAATGTGCAGCATCAACATGTATCCCCTTATTCGTCACATCAAAAGTGGTATCATTCAAACCATCGGCTACAATTTTTTTTCGCACCTTAACCTTGAGTTTTAAAAAGGACTTATTATCCTGCTCTATGGCAATATTCAATCGAACATTTTCAAGAAATGAGATACTGTCCAAATGTGATTTGAATTTCTTAAAATTATCTGCCGGAACAGACAATTGGGCATTAATACCTTCAGGAGCTACATAGATTCTTCCCAGAACATCCAGTTCATTCCAATGAATGAATAAATGATTCCTAAATAATTTTGGATTACGAATATGTGCGTATTTGTAAAAAGAAATTGTCAGACGTTCCTGCCCGGCCTCTTCAATAAGAGTTTCTCTTTCTTTAGCACTTAATGTATTGTACAGTTGCATGCTATACCTATTATTAAGTTTAAGAATTTATTAGTTTACAAAATTAAACATATTCCGCTACAGCACAAGTGAAAACTAATTGATTTTGAGTCTAATAATTGTATTTGGCAGACTTCCCGTGCCTCGTTGTAAATAAAAAAGAGTCTTGAAATTTCAAGACTCTTTAAGGACCACTCCTCGGTAATTTTCTTTTTCATAGATCAACCTGACAGGATGCGGTCTCCATTGCCCAAAATTCCTTGGAACTATGGAATATTTTGTGTTTAAGTACGAACACTTATCAGGGAGATGCGGGAATTCTAAAAAGGTTGCTTTTGTCATTGTTATATGAAAAAAGAAATGGTAATTTAGCTTTCCTAATTTCATAGAAAATCACAAATGGCTAACGATAAAGAAGCAAAACTTAAGGCACTAAAACTAACATTAGATAAACTTGACAAAACGTATGGCAAGGGGGCCGTTATGAAAATGGGAGACTATGTTGTTGAGGATGTAGAAGTTATACCTTCAGGTTCACTTGGTTTGGATATTGCGCTTGGAGTAGGTGGATATCCCCGTGGAAGAGTTATAGAGATATACGGACCAGAATCTTCCGGAAAAACCACACTCACTTTACACGCTATGGCGGAAGCACAAAAAAATGGTGGTATTGCCGCGTTTATTGATGCAGAACATGCATTTGACAGGTTTTACGCCAAAAATTTAGGTGTCGATATTGACAACCTTATCATATCTCAACCCGATCATGGGGAACAGGCGTTGGAAATTGTAGATAACCTAATTCGCTCTGGTGCCATAGATATAGTGGTCATAGATTCGGTAGCAGCATTAACTCCAAAAAGTGAAATTGAAGGCGAGATGGGAGACTCTAAAATGGGTTTACATGCTAGATTAATGTCACAGGCACTTCGAAAATTAACTGGTTCTATAAGCAAGACACATTGTACTGTAATCTTCATTAATCAGTTAAGGGAAAAAATAGGCGTTATGTTTGGTAATCCTGAAACCACTACAGGAGGTAACGCTCTAAAATTTTATGCTTCCGTAAGGCTAGATATTCGCAGGTCTACACAAATAAAAGATACCGAAGGAGCCGTCCTGGGTAATAAAACGAGGGTGAAGGTCGTCAAAAACAAAGTAGCTTCTCCTTTTAAAACTGCAGAGTTTGATATAATGTACGGTGAAGGAATATCAAAGGTTGGTGAAATTTTGGATCTTGGAGTGCAATACGAAATTATCAAAAAAAGCGGGTCCTGGTTCAGTTACGGAGACACAAAGCTTGGGCAAGGAAGAGATGCGGTAAAATCGCTTTTGCAAGATAATCCGGAACTCCTGGATGAATTAGAAGTAAAAATAAAAGACGCAATTAGTACTGTAAAGGCGTAATTTACAATAGCTCATTTTCTGTATTATTCGGTTTTTTAAGCAACCATTATCTGATCTGATCATCTTGTACTAAAGATTTAAATAGACGATTATGACTAGATTAGTTTCCCCGATTTTTGTAGTGTTGGCATTTGTTTTGACTTCTTGTAGTTTGAGCGATGATCAACCGAATTTTTATTTTATTCCACTTCAAGTTGTAAGTGCGGAACTACCCGTATCATTTAGTTTGTATGAGACATATCAAATTAAAGTAACTTATTTGTTGCCCAATGGATGTGTCACATTTGAAGGTTTTGAAGTTAGCCCCATTGAAGAAACAACAAGAAATGTAGTTCCTATTGGATCGCAGTTTGATGATCCGGAATGTATAGATGGAATGGACGAAGTAGAAGGTTCATTTAACTTTATCTGCCTTTATTCAGATTCCTACCTCTTTAGGTTCTGGACTGGAGAAGATGAAAACGGCGAGCAAGAATATTTGGAAATTGAAGTTCCTGTAAACCAATAATCTACTATTTTAGGTCTGTTAATCTAACCAATATTTTGAGTCTGAAAGAACTCATACATAATTGTAAAAGAGGAGATAGAATATCGCAGGAACAATTGTATAGAAATTATGCAAAAATATTGTTCGGTATCTGTCTAAAATATTCGCGCAATAAAACGGAGGCCGAAGATAATCTGCATGATAGCTTTATGACCATATTCGCTAAAATTGGTCAGTATAAGTTTAAAGGTTCTTTTGAAGGTTGGATTAAACGAATTACTGTTAATACTGTACTTCAGAAATATAGAAAGGAAGAATACCTGAAAGTGGTAACAGATAATGTGGCTGAAGAATCCGAAAATGATTCAGAATATATGGATATTGAACTCCCCACACTCCTGCGTTATATACAGGAACTTCCTAATAAATATAGATTAACCTTTAATATGTACGTCCTTGATGGGTTTACACATAAAGAGATAAGCGCACAATTAGGAACATCAGAAGGGACTTCAAAATCAAATCTAGCCAGGGCAAGGATGATTTTAAAAGAAAAAATAAAGAAAGAAAACATAAATATTGCTTAATTACCTAAGCCATGAAAAAAGAAAATATTGATAAATTGTATCAGGAGAAGTTGAAAAACTTCAACAAGGTTCCAGACGAAAAAGTATGGAAGGCAATTGCGACTTCCTTGGATAAAAAGAAAAAATCTCGTCCAATTATTCCTATTTGGTGGAAATTGGGGGGAATCGCGGCAATTTTAGCCCTATTGTTATACGTTTTTATTCCTTTTGAAAGCGGTCAAGACACGAATCAAATAATTACAGATGTTGAAAGTGCTCCCTCTTTGGATAATTCAAGTGTAAGTGGTGTTGAAAATATTGTGCCCGAAGACAATAATGAAGATGGTAATAGTGTAGCAAATTCTTCAGAGGTAAAAAAAGATACAGGAAATCCAATTCCTGCCATTGATATCGATAGACCAATAAATGGATTACAAGATGTTGAGACATCCATTGTTACGTCATCTGAGAAAACGAATAAAAAAACAGAACGAAATACTGATAATTTTAAAACTACAGACCCTGAAACAGCTATTACGCCTATTCGTTCGAAAAATACCAATAGTGAGAATAGGAAGGATGAAGTTACCAAAATAATTAAGGAACAGCGGAATCCTGAAAATAAAAACACTGAAATTGCCACCACTATCAATTCACCTGAAAAAGACCCTGATATTAAGGCTAGCGAGAATAATATTTCTAATGCTAATCTCCAAAATGAAACTCCTCTGAAAGAAACCGATATCGCTGATGGGGTAAGCAATTTGACTAAGGAAAAAGAGGGGGAAGATCTAAAATCTGATAAGGGTAAGAAGTCTATTTTCGATGAAATTGAGAAATCCCAGGAAACCAAAGTGGCTGAAAGCAATAGTAATAAATGGTCTGTTGGACCCAGTATCGGACCGGTTTATTTTAGTTCATTTGGGAATGGTTCGCCAATACATTCAAATTTTGTGTCGAATTCCAAAAGCGGTAACGTAAATCTAAGTTACGGATTAATGGTTTCATATGACATTAGTAAAAAATTGAGTGTCCGTTCAGGGCTCAACAAGGTAGATTATGGTTATGATACAAATGAAATATCTTTTTCAGCTTCACTTACCGCGTCTACTAATAATCAAATTAATAATATTAATTATGTGCCTACTTCAAAAAATTTAGTTGTCAGGACTATTCAAGACAGTAGGCTATCAGAGCAGGCAATTAGTTTGGAATTTGTGGCACAAAGCCCTGCCCGTAATGGTAGAATGATTCAGAATTTTGGTTATTTAGAATTACCCTTAGAAATAAATTATGCCCTGCTTGACCGCAAATTTGGAATAAATGTTATAGGCGGATTAAGCTCACTTTTTCTTGTTGATAATTCAGTCGTTCTTGAGGCAAATGGAAATACGGTCGAGATGGGTGAGGCCAATAATATTAATGATGTGAATTTAAGTACAAATATTGGTTTTGGTTTTAATTATAATTTTTCACCAACGTTGCAATTAAACCTGGAACCTATGTTCAAGTATCAATTAAACACATTTACCGAAACAGCTGGTAATTTTCAACCTTACTCCATAGGGGCCTATATCGGTCTGAATTTTAAATTTTAGTGCCTTTGATAATTGAATATTTTATACCCCATATTGGGTAGAATGCCAAGTTTACTAGAGTAGCAGACATATTTAGTATATTTTTTTTAAACCGTTTGGTATATTGTATAATTAATATTCCCTTATTCCTGATTAGCAGGCTTATCTTGAAGCCCCTTTAAAATAACGGTTCTTACTTGCTTCCGTAATTCCGATTTTTGATTTTCCATTAATTCTTTTGTCTTGAAAAAAGAATGAACCTTCACTCTTGCAATTCCCGGACCACCCTTGTAAAATGTAAATGGAAAACGGTTTTTGTTGTCATAAAAAGTAATTGGAACTACAGGAATATTATGGGCAATTGCCATTTTAAAGGCACCATCCTTAAATTCATCAAGTATTATGTGCTCCTCTGGTACTCCCCCTTCCGGAAAAATACAAATACTAAGGCCTTGATTTAATCTTTTCTGTGCTCTTCTATAAACAGCGGTCCTGCTTCGACTGTCTTCTCTATCAACAAGTATACAAACACGCTTATAAAAAAATCCAAAAAGAGGAATATTAACCAACTCTTTCTTACCTATAAAGACAAAGGGGTTCTTACTTGTTTTTAACATCATCATAATGTCCAGCATGCTGGTATGATTTGCAACCAACATATAGCTTTGACCTTTTTCCAACCTTTGCTCGTAAGATATTCTTGGAAAACAAAACATCCCGTAAATAATGGTATTTGCCCATAAATTGCGTGCCAGCCAAAAAAATTGTGGATAGGTCCTTTCTGAAAGGGTTGTTAAGAGAAGTAGAGGGAAAAAAACCAAAATTGGAAGACTAACGAGGATATAAAACCAAATACGATAGAGAATGTGCCCTAATTTTTCCAGAAGTAAGCGCATAAATCAAAAATAACAATTTTAGCAGGGTAATCGTATTTCTTTTACTTTTGCCTCTGTAATATAAACAAAATGGCAAGAATATTAACCGGCATACAAAGTACAGGAACTCCACACCTTGGAAATATCCTTGGAGCGATTATACCTGCAATCTATATGGCAAAAGATCGTGAAAATGACTCTTTCCTGTTTATTGCTGATATGCATTCCCTTACTCAGATAAAAAATGGCGATGAATTGAGGCATAACACCTATGCAACCGCGGCTACCTGGTTAGCGTTCGGGCTTGATGTAGAAAGTACGGTGTTTTACAGACAGAGCGATGTCCCGCAGGTAACACAGCTGGCATGGTATTTAAGCTGTTTTTATCCCTATCAACGCTTAACCTTAGCCCATTCATTCAAAGACAAGGCGGAGAGGCTAGAAGATATTAATGCAGGGCTATTCACATATCCCATGTTAATGGCTGCTGATATTTTGTTATATGATGCTAATATTGTCCCTGTTGGTAAAGATCAGTTACAACATATAGAAATGACACGAGATGTTGTATCACGTTTCCAGTCGCAAATGGGCGAGACCTTCGTAATGCCGGAGGCACAGGTCCAAAAAGATACAATGTATATTCCAGGGATAGATGGAGCGAAAATGAGTAAAAGTAAGGGTAATCTTATAAATATTTTTCAACCGGATAAAAAATTGCGTAAACAAGTGATGAGTATTGTTACGGACAGCAAATCTCTTGAAGAACCTAAAGATCCTGAAACCGATACCACTTTTTCATTATACAGCATTTTAGCTTCTGATGCTAAAATTGCTAAAATGCGATCAAATTACTTAAATGGAAATTATGGCTATGGGCATGCAAAACAAGCTTTGTACGAATTAATTATTGAAAAGTTTAAATCTCCCCGAGAAAAATTCAATTATTATATGAATCACCTCAATGAGGTGGATGATGCATTATCAATAGGTGCAGAAAAGGCAAAAAAAGTGGCCGATACAGTTCTCGAAAGAGTTAGGAATAAGGTAGGATATTAGATTTTTGTAAACCAACTACCTGGTTTGTAATTAAACTTTTTACTTTAAGATTGAAAAGTTAATCTGCAGCTTAATTAGTGTATTTTATCGATGAACATACTAAATTGGAGGTTTCAGCATCTTAAATTAAAAACAAACAAACTACCTGGTCTAAATAAAATTAAATAGCCTCATACTTTTTTCCAGGTAAAGGCCGTATCATTCCTTTCATTTCCATGGTCAAAAGACTAGACGCTGTCTTAAATACTGGTAATTGACATTCCAAAGCAATTTGGTCTATCAATTGTCGCCCATCTTTCTGTAAAAAAGAGTAGATTATCTTCTCATTATCATCTAATTCGACAAAAAGTTGTTTTTGCACAGTTTTAGTTTTATGTTCTTCCAATTGCCAATCCATTAAATAAATCAGATCTGCTGCAGAGGTAAGCATATGCGCCTTTTGACCTTTGATAAGATTATTACATCCTAAACTATATTTATCTTTTACCCTCCCGGGTACCGCAAATACATCCCGATTATAATTGTTTGCCATGTCTGCTGTTACTAGACTACCTCCCTTTTCTCCAGATTCTATAACAATTGTAGCCTCGCTAATTCCTGCAATAATTCTATTTCTTTTTAGAAAATTTTCCCGATCAGGATTACTTGAACTCCAGAATTCAGTAAAAAACCCTCCATTTTTTTCTATTTCATCCACATATTTAAGGTGTGCTTTCGGATAGATTTGATTTAATCCATGCGCCAGACAGGCAATAGTCTGAAGCCCATGTTTTAAAGCTGCTCGCTGTGCACAAATATCAATACCATATGCAAAGCCGCTAATTATAACAGGATCTAAAGGCGCAATATCTTCAATGAATTTTTCACAGAAAGCCCTGCCATAACTAGTGCTATTCCGAGTCCCCACAATGCTGATTATTTTTTTATTCTCAAGGTTAATGTTGCCCTTTTTGAAAAATAATATAGGGCCATCTAAACAGTGTTTTAGATAAGCAGGATAGTTTGCGTCCATAAAGTATGAATAGGATATTCCATTATTAAGAATAAATTCATATTCGACTTCTGCCTCAAGAAGATGCTTTCTATTTTGCAGTCCGGCTATAGTCACAGATCCAATTCCTTCAATTTTTTCCAAATGTTTCCTTTTATCCGTAAAAACTGCCATTGGACTGCCACAGTGAGCTATCAGCTTTTTAGCCGTTAGATCACCAATGTAAGGGATATTTTGCAATCTAAGAACTGCAATTAACTCATCCTTAATCATTTATAAATTATATTAAGTTATTCACAAATTACACAAAATATTATGTTAATAAAAAGTTCTCTTGTCTAGTTTGAAGCCCTCTAATTTTTTTTCATCTTTGTGTTTATGGGAATTGAGCACTACATTCAACAACTTTTATACCGCTACAACTGTGTTGTCGTTCCTGATTTTGGTGCCTTTCTAACGCAAATGAAATCTGCCGTACTTCTAAAGTCAACCAATACTTTCTACCCTCCTTCAAAACGAATATCATTTAATGAACAATTGTCCTCAAATGATGGTTTATTGGTTTCATACATGGCCAATGCAGAAAATAAGTCCTATGAGGAGATGTTGAAGCAAACCCTTGATGTTGCAAATACATGGAGAAAACGATTACATTCAGGAGAAAGGTTAAAAATATCATCTATTGGTGAATTATGGTTAAACAGGGAAGGTAAATTGCAATTTCAACCTTCAAATGAGGTAAATTATCTTACGTCTTCTTATGGTCTTTCATCCTTTGTGTCTCCAGTGGTTACTCGCGAAATTTTAAAGGAACAAGTAGTTGAATTAGAAGAAAAGATTCCTTTTATTATTACTCCCGAACAACGGGAAAGAAATTCATTCAGGCCCTATTTGAAATACGCTGCTATAATACTATTGGCCTTATCGACGGGTATGACAGCCTACCGCTTTTATGGTGAAACGCTTAACAAAAAGCAACTCGTTCTGGAGGAAGCTCAAAGCCTGGTCTCTAAAAATATTCAGGAAGCTACATTCTTTAACTCAAAGCCACTTGAATTGCCCGAACTCAAGCTTAATGTTACAAAGAAAAGTAAGGGTAATCACCACATAATTGCAGGAGCATTTAGAATTCAGGAAAATGCTGATAAGAAAGTTACACAATTGCGGAACAAAGGCTATGACGCAATTTATCTTGGTGTTAATAGTTATGGCTTACATCAGGTTACCTACGGCAGTTACGAAAACCCCGAAGAAGCTTTGAGCTTTCTAAAGAAAGTAAAGCGTACAGAATCGCAAGACGCCTGGATGTTATCTACAAAATAGTTTCTTTCTTTTTCTTCAATAAAATTGCTGCGTATCTTTGAAAAAACTTTTCACATGCAGCCAAAAACACCCAGTGATTCAAGAACAATAATGACGGATATGGTTTTACCCAGTGAAACTAATCCATTAAATAATCTATTTGGTGGTGAACTATTAGCTCGCATGGACAGGGCTGCCAGTATAGCTGCAAGACGGCACAGCCGGCGCATTACAGTTACGGCATCTGTTAATCATGTTGCTTTTAACCGCTCTGTCCCATTAGGCAGTGTGGTTACAGTTGAAGCTAAAATATCCCGAACCTTTAGGACTTCTATGGAAGTTTACATTGATGTCTGGATGGAAGATAGATTTACCGGGGAAAGTACCAAAGCCAATGAAGCCATTTACACTTTTGTTGCTGTGGACGAAACTGGAAAGCCCACTGAAGTACCACCTATAATCCCCGAAACAGCACTGGAATCTGAACGTTTTGAGGGCGCACTGAGAAGAAAACAACTTAGTTTGGTTCTGGCGGGTAAAATGAAGCCAAATGAGGCTACTGAACTGCGTGCACTATTCATGAAAGAATAAATTCATTCAGATATTTTATGTTTAGAAATCGAAATTGTCAGGATCCGGGCCATAACGTTGCCCTCTGTCCAGACTATCCAAATTAGCCATATCTTCCAGGGTTAACTCAAAATCGAAAATATCGGCATTTGCTAAAATTCTTTCCCGCTTGGATGATTTAGGAATGGTAATAACTCCTTTTTGCAAATCCCAGCGCAAGACTATTTGGGCAATGGTCTTATCGTATTTATTTGAAAGCTCTTTAAAGGTGTCCTTTCCAAAAATTTTGCCTTGCATCATTGGAGACCAGGCTTCATATTGAATATTTTTATCTACACAAAAGTCCAAAAGGTTTTGTTGCACCAAATATGGGTGAAATTCCATCTGATTTACCATAGGAACAATCTTTGCTGTGCCCAATAAATCCTCTAGATGATGTTGCATGAAGTTACTTACTCCAATCGCTCTAACTCGTTTCTGCTCATAAAGATATTCCAAAGCTTTCCAGGTGTCCTTATATTTTCCAGCAACCGGCCAATGCACCAAATAAAGATCTAAATATTCCAGTTTCAGTCTATTAAGGCTATTGTCAAAAGCTTTTAACGTATTATCATAGCCCTGGTCTGAATTCCAAACTTTACTCACAACAAAAATATCTTCCCTTGGCACATTACTTTCTTTTATTCCCACACCCACCCCTTCTTCATTATTATATATAGATGCAGTATCTATATGACGGTATCCGGCGTCTAAGGCCCATTTTATAGCTGTTATTACCTCTTTACCGTCTTCAGAAAGATAAACACCCAATCCGAAATACGGCATTTTAACTCCGTTGTGTAATGTAAAAGTCCCTTTAATATCAGTTATTGATCCCATATTCATTTTACTATCAAAGTCGGTAAATCCACTCCTCAGGATTCAATCTTGTAGCATCCTTGTAGAGGTAAAATTTTAGTTGCGTAAGGCCATTATACCGATTAGTATATATCTTCCCTAGCTCTTCTTTTAAGCTTACTTTATCGCCCTTTTTTACATACAAATCAGAAAGATTGTAATAGGTGCTTATAAAGTTGCCGTGCTTGATCTGAACACCTTTATTTCCCCCTGGTACAGCCAAAATTGCGATAACTTCCCCTTCAAAAACAGCTCGGGCAATAGCGCCTTCATCTGTCGCAATAATCACCCCATTGCTCTGATGCTTAATCCCTGGATATACCGCATCTTTATAAATACCAAAACCTTGTTGTTTAATCCCCTTTTCAACTGGCCAGATAAGCTTTCCCTTGTTTGCAGAAAAGTTATTTGCCACCAATGTCGCTTCTGGTGTTAAAACAAACTTATTTGATGTTCCGCTTTTCCCTGCCTTTTTGTTAGAGGCGGCTATAGCTCTTCGGATTAGTCGTTCTATTTGTTGATCAATTTTTCGAGCTTCCTGCTTTTTCTTTTTAATCGCCGAAGCATAATTACTCTCATTTTGTCGTATTGATTTTAATAGATCTTTTTGAGCTTTAATCTCATTAAGTAATTGACCTTTAGCCTTCAAATTCTGGGCTAATAAAACCTCCTTTTCTTTTCGTTGATTAGTTAAATCATCATTTAATTGAGTAAGTTCTTCTGTTTTCCTCACAATATCCTCTCCCTGTTCTTTTCTAAACTGAGTATACTGTTTCATATATTGTAATCTTTTAAAGGCTTGAAAAAAATTTTCAGAAGACATGAGAAACATTAGTCTGCTTTGTTGGGATCTATTCCGATATGATTTTTGGATCATTGTGGCATACTCTTCTTTCAATGCATCTAAATCTTCTCGAAGCTTCGAAATATTTCGAATATTGGCATTTATTTGCCGGTTAAGAAGGTTGGCTTGCTGATTAGTAACACGAATCAATTGCTGTCTAACATTTATCTTCTGATCCAGCACCTCCATTTGATCAAGAACAGTACCTTTGTGTTTTTTTTCTGCAAATAACAGTCTGTTTATGTCCTCAATTTCCTTTTGCAGCTGTTCTCTCCTGGTTTCCAAAGCTTTTTGTTCATTGGTTTGCCCACTTGCATTTGAACCCAGCAGCACTAAAATAATAAATAGTATATATACAGAATATTGCTTTGCAATTCTCATTTTACTTCAAAACTATTTCTTCAAATCCTTTTGGTATTTTATAGGGAAAATTTAATGTTCTATTAAACTCTATGTTCCTATATTGTATGGCAATATTGGTGGTTTGATCAATATCAATAGCTGTAATTTGAATTTCCTCAGGTAAGATTCGCTTATTTTTTTCCTGATACGACTTGTAATAAATCTCTAATAGTCTCTTATTCCAAGGCTGGGACAACTGCTGTGTGGCAATTTTAAAATTCTTTGGCTCAATCAAGAATAGTGTTTTGAACAGATCACCCGTATTTTTAGGCTTTAGTTCATAGTATTCTTCAGTTGCAAGAGAAATATACTTTTCTGTCCGCAAATCAAATAATGCCTCCCCTAGTAATAAATTCTGTACTTTGTTAAAGTCTAAGTCAGTTCCCAATAACTTGCTCAAATAAGTGAAGTCACCATCAAAATACTCATTTTGAAGTTTATTATAGAACGTTACTCTTTTGGGGGTGATTAGCGCCTTTACAACACCGAGAGGGGCACTCATCCAAATTGCATTACCCTTTTCAATTCTAAGGCTAACATTAAAACTTTGAACGGCCCCACCATCATTATATTCCACTTTCATCCTACCGCTAATGGTCTTGAATTCTAATTGGCTTTTATAATGATTTTTGATTATTGCCTTGGTGGTAAGCTTTTCATCAACTTTGCCTGCTGAAACTACCTTACTTGATTTGCAAGAGAAAGAAAGCATTGCCAAAAAGGTAATTATGATCCATGCGTTCCAACTATAGGTATTATATTTCATTCGATCAGGAGCCAGATTTGATTTTACTAAGATACATATTTGCCTTTGACGAGTTTCCCAAAAATGCATACGCATTGGCTAACTCTTTGTATATACTATTACCAAGTTCAGTATCGTCGATAAGAAAATCCAACGCAGTTTCTAATTCACCCGTTGCTTCTTTTTGTTTTCCACTTCTATTTAGGCCCATCCCCTTAGCGAAATAAAAATAAGGTTGAGACGGAAACTCCTCCAAAGCTTCATCTGCTTTGATAATTAAGGAAGAATAATTCTTATTACGTATTAATTCGCCAATTTCTTCCTTATACTTCAAAAGAGGGTTCAGATCGGTATTTTGGCCGGGAGAGACTTGTTTTATTTCATCAACACTCTTAGGGCGATCCAAAGAATCCTTGATCTTACGTGAAAGTACTTCCTTAAAAGAAGAGTCTTTCAACTCTTTCAAAATATTTAAAGACTCCTGATAATTCTTTTTTTGGAAGTAAATCAGGGCTAGATTTTTTTTGAGTTTATTATTGTCAAAAGAATTTTGCTCTTTAATCATCTCTATGGTGTTACCCTGTTTTTGCAAAATCTCCACTACGACATTTAAATACCAAAAGTTCTCAGGTTCAGAATTTAATGCATCTATGCCGTATTGCTGAGCTACCATATATTGTTTATTCGCAAAATAGGATTTAGCCAGCTCAAAGTCAACCACATTGTTTGTGCTATCCAACCTTTTACACTTGAGCAAAAGGTTAATAGCCCTATCATAGTTCTCAATCCCTTTTTGCTTTAATGCTTCAAAAAATGTTTCTTGAAATTCGTCCGTATAATCTTCCAAAAATACTTCAGCGCTTTCTTCTTCCTGGGCATAGCTTAGCTGAGAGAAAATAAATATTCCCAAAATATAAATAACCCATATAAGCCTAAAGTTCATATAATCAGACTGCGTATATCCAAACCAATAAAGGATTTTTATTTTATTCCAGTACTTCCAAAACCACCTTCTCCTCTGGTAGTTTCGGTTAAAATTTCTGTTTCAATCCATTCAGCTCGTTCATGAGCTGAGATCACTAATTGCGCAATGCGTTCCCCATTGACAATAGTAAATTCTTCATTTGACAAATTCACAAGAATCACGCCAATTTCTCCTCTGTAATCTGCATCTACTGTTCCCGGTGCATTAAGCACGGTTATTCCTTTCTTAGCAGCCAAACCACTTCGCGGTCTTACTTGTGCTTCATATCCGACAGGAATTTCCAAAAATAATCCAGTTTTAACGACAGCCCTTTCTAGTGGTTGTAACGTAATTGATTCAGATATATTGGCCCGGAGATCCATCCCGGCTGAAGCTGGTGTTTCATATTCCGGAATAGAGTGATCTGATTTATTGATAATTTTTACCTTCATTCTATGTGCTATTTTTTTTGTCTTTTATAACTCCTAAAAATATTCTTTTAAGCGTTTCATTTTCCATTCTGTAGAGTAAGATCAAAAATACTAAAAGCAAGGCACTACCTATTATCAAATTTCTGTTAAACACATAAAAAGAAAGCGTGGCAAAAAGGATTGATAATACTAAGTAAAAAGTTATTTTTCTGAAGTTATAAGGAATAGGATAGTATTTTCTGCCAAAGAAATAAGAGATTAGCATCATGCTTCCATAGGCTGCCAGGGTAGCAAATGCTGAAGCATAATACCCCCAGTCCGGAATAAATAAATAATTAATCACAATTGTAATTAATGCCCCTACAATAGAAATATAAGCGCCAAATTGTGTTCTGTCTGTAACTTTATACCAAACTGAAAGATTGTGGTAAATCCCGAGGCAAAAGCTCGCCAGTACTATCACCGGCACAATTGGCATTGCCTCCCAATATGCCTGGTCCTGAATAAAAATGATCTTTAAAACATCTGCAAATACCACAACCGTTAATAAAATTACACTTCCCAGAACAACAAAATAATTTGTAATCTGTGCATAGGCGCGCTGAGGATGTTCAGAAGAGGAATGGCTAAAGAAAAAAGGTTCTATCCCGAGGCGAAAGGCCGTAGCAAAAAGAGTCATGAAAAGTGCTAGTTTATAACAAGCGGAATACTTGCCCATTTCACTTTTAGCGATATCCTGAGGCAATAACTCCGCAAGCAATATTCTATCAAAAACTTCATTTATTGTAAAAGCTATTCCGGCGATCATTACCGGGAAACCATATTTGATCATCTTAAGCCATAAGGTCTTGTCAAAAGTATAGGTTCTTTTAACATAAAGACCGCCCATCATTAATAAGGTAATACCACTTGCGAATAAATTTGATATAAAAATATAAGATATTTCAAAGTCTGCAATATATATAGCGTTCAACAAACTTTCGGGATTCGCATCCGCAAGCCCGGGAAGCAAAAGGAGGAAAAAGATATTCAAACCCAAATTCACAGCAACATTCACTGTTTTTACCATCGCGTAACGCATGGGTCTTTCATTTGCACGGAGCCACGCGAAGGGGATGATCGTTAGAGCGTCTAAGGCGAGGATAAAAATGACATACTTAATATAAAGATGTTCAATATTTAGTAATTCAGCCAGTTGATACTGAAACACCAATGCTAAGATTGTAAATAAGACAGTGCTAACTGTTAAAGAAATTAATGAGGTAGTAACTACTTTGTTTTTATCATCTTCCCCATTGAAAAATCTGAAAAAGCCAGTTTCCATGCCGTAAGCCAAGATCACATTAAAGATCGCAAACCAGGAAAAAATTAATGTCACCTCTCCATAAGATCCCGGCGGCATAACTTTGGTGTAGATAGGGACCAAAATAAAGGACAGCATACGAGGCAACACAGTAGCCAAACCATAAATGAATGTTTGCTTAAAAAGTTTTTTAAATAAACTCAATGGCTTTTAGATTTGGGCTTAAAATTAGGTATTTAAACCCATGGAACAAAGTCTGTCATTTGGTGTTCACTGATATATAAGCGAAGGTTTCTTCTTTATTCCCGTGATTTTGAAATAGGCAACTTTACCATTTTTCGGATCTTCTGTGATAATTTTATAACTAACAACCACTTCATCATTGTTCAAATCAAATGGAAAATCTGCATTTTTCCTATTAATAGAAGCAGGCGGTTGATTTCCTACTTCTTCCTTAGGATCTGAATGCATTATAATGTCTGGTTTTTTGTCCTCACTAGTATCTTTATAATTGCAGATAATCCGCAAGTTTTCTCCTTCTTCTTTTATCTCTGCTTCTAAAACGTGACCCCTAAAAAACACTTCTAAAAATTTTATTTCATTACTAGCCTCTACATCAACCGGTAATTGCAGAATAAAACCCGTGCCACTTTCTTCCCTGCCACCTGCATATTGCTGATAGGAAGGATTATTTATAGTGAAAGGTGGCGCAGTGGTTAATTTCTTTTGGGAGGAGCATCCGTAAAGGCTAAAAACAGTAAGTATTAATATTGATGTATTTTTCATAATTCTCTTTTATTTAGACTTTCGTAAAGATATAAAACCAAATTTGGTGCCAAAAAAGTTAGGTGGGCATATATGAAAATCTTGCCAATAAAAAATCCCGCTTTAAGCGGGATTATTATTGTTTATTCAATTAATACAAACTGATAAATAACTAATTATTCAAAGCTTCCGCTCCACCTACTATTTCAAGGATTTCATTCGTAATAGCGGCCTGACGAGCCTGATTATAAGTCAGTTTTAACTGATCTCTTAATTCAGTGGCATTATCAGTAGCCTTATGCATTGCAGTCATCCTGGCTCCATGTTCACTTGCAAATGAATCTCTTATTGCCTTGAATAATTGTGTTTTTAACGACTTAGGAATAAGCTGTTCTACTATAGCTGTTTTTGTAGGCTCAAATATATAGTCGGCAGAGGTGTTTGAATCCTGCTCCATTGGCACAATTGGAAGAAATTGCTCCGTGGTGACTATTTGTGTAGCCGCATTTTTGAATTTATTATATACTATTTCAATTTTATCATAGGATTCTTCCGTATATAACCGCATTAATTCTTCAGCTATTTCTGCTGCATTTTGAAAAGTAAGTTCATCAAAGATTTTGCTATGGTCAGAAACAACATTATGTCTTTTTCCAATAAGGTCGTGGGCCTTTTTACCTATTGTCATAAAATCTACTTGCTGACCCGCGTAATGGTCTTTCTGCATTGACAGGCAGTGTTTAATTATATTGGAATTAAATGCCCCACAGAGTCCTCTGTTGGATGTAATTGCTACAATAAGAACGTTATTCACGTCTCTCTTGTCTGTATATTTACTCCCTGTTTCACCATCAATACTTCCACTGAAATTTTGCAACAATTCTGTAAGCTTATTGGCATACGGACGCATCGCAGTAATGGCATCCTGAGCTTTTTTTAGCTTAGCAGCAGACACCATTTTCATGGCGCTTGTTATCTGCATGGTAGAGGATACCGATACTATTCTATTTCGTATTTCCTTTAAATTTGCCATTTCTTAAATTGTGAATTCAGAGATTAGCTTTGATATTTCCCTGCCAGATCTTTACATACAGAGGTTAAGGTATCTATAACCTCATCGGTTAATTTACCAGCTTTCAAAGTATCTAATACATCCCTGTGCTTAGCATTTAGAAATTCTAAATAGTCTTTTTCAAACTCTTTCACTTTGTTAACCGGAACATTTCTTAATAAGTTTTTAGTGCCAGCATAAATTATAGCAATCTGATCTTCAACCGTAAATGGGTCGGCTTGAGCCTGCTTTAAAATTTCCACATTACGCCTCCCCTTTTCAATTACATTCAAAGTAGCCGCGTCCAGGTCAGATCCAAATTTTGAAAATGCCTCCAATTCCCGAAATTGCGCCTGATCCAGTTTTAATGTCCCTGCTACTTTTTTCATAGATTTAATCTGAGCATTACCCCCAACCCGGGAAACAGATATCCCCACATTAATCGCTGGGCGCACCCCTTGATTAAATAAATCCTGCTCCAGAAATATTTGTCCGTCTGTAATAGAAATAACATTAGTAGGAATATATGCAGAAACATCACCTGCCTGCGTTTCAATTATTGGTAAGGCCGTTAAAGATCCCCCTCCTTTCGCCATAGGCTTTAAAACCTCGGGCAAGTCATTCATATTCTGCGCTATAGAATCAACATCTATCACTTTTGCAGCCCGCTCTAATAATCTTGAATGTAAATAGAAAACATCACCTGGGTAAGCTTCACGTCCCGGAGGCCTTCTTAACAAAAGTGATACCTCACGATATGCTACGGCCTGTTTAGAAAGATCATCATAAATAATTAATGCCGGACGACCTGTATCTCTAAAATATTCGCCTATAGACGCACCTGCAAAAGGAGCGTAAACCTGCATTGGAGCTGGTTCAGAAGCGTTAGCTGCAACAATAGTCGTATAAGCCAAAGCGCCTTTGTCTTCCAACATTTTTGCTATAGCCGCAACATTAGAGGCTTTTTGCCCAATTGCTACATAAATACAGTAAACAGGGTCACCAGCATCATAAAACTCTTTTTGATTAATAATTGTGTCTATACAAACTGTTGTTTTACCTGTTTGGCGGTCACCTATAACCAATTCACGCTGACCTCTTCCTATCGGTATCATAGCATCTACTGCTTTAACACCAGTTTGTAAAGGTTCATAGACAGGCTGGCGGAAAATCACACCAGGAGCTTTTCGCTCTAATGGCATTTCATAAAGTTCTCCGGAAACGGCTCCCTTTCCGTCAATAGGAATGCCAAGAGTGTTTACAACACGACCTACAATACCTTCTCCTACCTTAATTGAAGCAATGCGCTGGGTGCGTTTTACAATAGCGCCTTCCTTGATTTCTCTTGAGGGTGCCAATAGTACTACTCCAACATTATCTTCTTCGAGATTAAGAACAATACCTTCCAAACCTCCCTCAAATTCAACCAATTCACCATATTCAGCATTAGATAGGCCATATACCCTGGCTATCCCATCTCCTACTTGTAATACGGTACCAATCTCATCTAATGAAGCCTTGGCTTCAAATCCAGATAATTGTTTTTTTAAGATTGCAGATACTTCTGCGGCTTTTACTCCTGCCATTTTATTTCAGATCTAAGATGATAAAAAGGAATTCACTCCTTTTACATTCGTAATTTCTAGTTAAATACTATTTGTAAACTCTCTTTTTAAATTATTCAATTTATTGGAAATGCTGGAATTGTATTGCAAATCTCCAATGCGCAATATAAAACCTCCTATTATGTTTTTATCAATTTGATTTTCCAAAGTGATTTTATCACTCGTGATTTTCTCAACTTGTGCAAGAATCTTCTTTTCCAAAGATGGTGTTAAAGGCACTGCGGTGGTGACTAAGGCCACATTTTCTCCCTTTAAATTATCATTAAGCGTAATATATTTTTGGGCAACTTCATTTAATAACGCTATCCGTTTTTTAGAGACAAGTAATGCAAAGAGTTCCTTGGTAATTTGATTAACATTCTTAAAAATTGCTGTTAAGGTTTGCTTTTTTAATGAACCTTCAAGAATTGGGCTTACTAGCATTTCCTTTAGTTCATCGCTATCAGAAATGGTTTGAACAACATCGCGCATATCCCCTTCAATTGAGTCTGTAGCTTTTTGCTCAATTGCAAGGTTTAAAGTAGCTTTTGCGTACCGTTGGGCTGCTCTTGATTCGTTCATTATAAATTCTTAATTCAATTTAATATCGCCTAGCATGTCATCAACTAGTTTCAACTGTTTTTCTTTATTGGACAATTGTTCTTTGATCACTTTTTCAGCAATTTCAACAGAGAGTTCGGCAACCTGGTTTTTTATATCTGCCACGGCAGCTTTCTTCTCGCTTTCAATAGTGGCTTTTGCCTGCTTTATTAATTTATTCCCTTCCGTCTGAGCCAGTTCTTTTGCATCAGTGACAATTTTGTCTTTTATTTCCCTTGCTTCTTTTAAAAGAGTTTCACGTTCTGTCTTGGCTTCCTTTAATAATTTCTCATTATCAGCAGTTACATTCTGCATTTCTTTTTTAGCTTCTTCCGCAGCAGCCAATGCATTTTTAATCCCTTCTTCTCGATCATTTACTGCATTCAGGATTGGTTTCCATGCATATTTCCACAATAAAAATACCAATGCTATAAACAGCAAAGTCTGCCAAAAGAACAAGCCTAACGAAAAATCTTCTATTAATTTCTCCATATTTATTAAATCTTAGTTGTTCAATTTTTGAATTAAACCAATGGTAGTAACCAACCGTTACTACCATTAGTAATTTTTCTAGTTTTCTGCAGTTGCAAAAAGTGCAGCAAAACCAATACCTTCAATAAGCGCTGCAACAATAAGCATCGCTGTTTGAATTTTTCCGTAGGCTTCAGGTTGACGTGCAATCGCTTCCATAGCCTGGCCACCGATTCTTCCGATACCCACTCCTACACCGATTACAATTAATCCTGCACCTACAATTCTAGGAATTGTCATAGTATATATAATTAAAAATTAAACATTCAAATTAATGTGCTTCTGCATGCTCATGTTCTTCAGCAGCAAAACCAAAATACAACGCAGACAGCATTGTAAATATATAAGCCTGTAACAAGGCTACCAGTATTTCAATTAATGAAATGGCAAATGCAAGTCCAAAAGACAACGAACTGCCAATCCAATTCTTAAAAAGGAACATTAGTCCAATTAAGCTCATAATAACAATATGTCCCGCCTGCATGTTAGCGTATAGACGTATCAATAATGAAAAAGGTTTTATAAATATTCCTAAAACTTCTATAGGAATTAATATTACGTATAAAGGAATTTTAGCATACCATGGCATAGAATCCCCTAGTGGATCAAATAAATGTTTCCAGTAGGTTTTTGTCCCTGTCAAATTGGTAATCAAAAAAGTAAGAATTGCCAATGCGGTAGTTATTGCAATATTGCCTGTTACATTAACTCCTAAAGGTGTGAGTCCAAACATATTTAGAAACCAAATAAAGAAGAAAATTGTAAGCAGAAAGGGCATATATTTCTGATACTTTTTTTCTCCTATTGTGGCAATTGCAATATCGTCTCGTATGTATAAAATTACCGGTTCAAAAAATCTACCCACCCCTTTGGCAATTCCTCCATTCTTAGAATAGGATTTGGCTAATCCTCCAAATAAAAGAAGCATTAAAAAGCCCGTAATCAGTATCATCATGACGCTTTTGGTTATTGAAAAATCCAAAGGTTTTATATTCGAAGCATGATGATCGGCATCATAATTAATAGTCCCGGATGCGTCAGTTTTATAAATTTTTCCGTGAACTAATTTGTAATGATTATCTCCTGAGGTGGCTACCTCTTCACCATGATGAAACCTTGAAGATGAAAAAACCACCAGATCATTATCCCATAGAATAATGGGTAATGGAAAGCCTACGTAATGTTCTGCCCCATCACTGTCTGTATAGGAAAACAAAGAGAAATCATGAGAATCCTTAAGATGGTGTTGAATATACTCATCTATTTCTGTTTTTAGGTCTGTTTTGGTTTCTTCGCTACTTAGCTCCGCTTCCTTTGCGAATATTGTCGCACTGAATAATATTGTGAAAGCCAAAAAGAATTTTACCAAAAGAGGATTTCGCATAACACTTATAAAAATGGGTCTCTAAAAATCCGTGCAAATGTAAGCTATTCTCTTAAAAAGAAAAAAGCATTTAGAATTTTATTTTTCCCCTGTAAATAGGTGTTAGCGATTCTATTGCAGATCGATTTCCCGCATTAGTTTTATCAGCGCAAAAGTCTCTACAAATAGACAAGTAAAATAGGGTACAAAAAAAATGAAAAATTCAACCTTTGTTAGCTTGCCATCCAACATAAAAATTGGATCAAAAATCAGGAAGTAGATAACGAATTTTAAAGTGCTTCCGAACATAAACAAAAATCCGAGATGCTTATTTTGCTTTTCAGAAAAATAGAGCAGGGCGGAGTATATCCCTAAAGCCATTGCAAAGTTTATTAAATAGCCAAGGAGCAGGAGACGATAATCCAAATCCATGTTGCGAGCGAATAAAAATCCGGCGTGTAGTATACCAACAATCAGAAGTGCACCAATCAGTAGTCCAGTGAAAAGGATAATTTTTTTATTCAAATCAGGAGTTCAATTTTTTTGTTTGCTGTATTACCAAATACATCGAAATGGCAACAGCAAATAAAGTAAGAATTATGGTATAAGTGTTTTTTTCGTTCTGATACTTGGTATCGAGCCATTGACCCAATCTGGCTCCTAAATATATAATCACGCCCATTTGAACAGCTATTCCGGTAAGACTTAGCCAGTATTTAACTTCCTTTTTCCCTTTCGACATTTTAATTGTGATATTTATTATAGTATCAAAAATACCAAAATTGAAATTTAAAGCCTATAAGATCTGTACTAGTGCTAGAGACTACTCGTTTCCAGAAGTTTGAGTGATCTCCATTATAAAACTATCTACTTAGACTGGACTCAATGGAAATACAAAAAATGGTGCGATCAGGAAACCTTAGCGGGTTCATTTTTACTGCCAGATCCGCTTGCAGTACCAGATTTATAGCTCCCTCCCGAACCTGAACTCATTGAGCTACTACCTGTTGCGGTCTTAAGTGTATCATTCGAACTTATACCTCCTTTTCCTTTCATTGTACATGACGCATTAAATGTAGCGCCAGGTTCAACTGCCAGTTTAGCGACCGTTACAGTTCCTTCAATAACTGCAGATGCCTTTAGTGCTAATAAATTAGAAACTTGCAGTTCTCCATTAAAACTTCCTTCAATATCAGCATTAACACATTCTACCTTGCCGTGAATGTAGCCGTCTTTGCCAATTACAACCTTTCCGGAGGTTTTAACATTACCATCTAGCTTACCATCTATCCTAAAGTCTGCTTCGGATATTATGTCACCTTTGATTTTGGTGTTCTTTTCAATTCTGTTGGGTTGTCCGCCTATTTCGTTCATAGTTCTAGGTTTTTTGTTATCAGAAAACATCTTGTTTATGGTTTTGGGGTTAAAACTTGATTTTTGTATTCTTGTAAGTTTTTATGTACTTGAATGATTTTATAATTGGAAGATAAAATTACAAAATTCTCATTAGCAATTCGGTAATCCTTGTTTTTATTTAGCAGTTCTACATAGCCTAAAGCGTAGTCTTTTGATCTAAAACCATGTACTACGATAAATTCTATCTCCAGATTATAAATATCCTTTGAAACGAGGTTTGTATAATTTAATTCCTTAATAGATTTCTCCAGACTTTTTTTGAGTTCCAATGCCTTATCATCATTCTGTCTTTTAAATGGAAATACAACTTTCCAATTAGCCGTTCCTTTTGAGTCAGTTTCTAATGAGAAGTCTTTTGGTTCCAATTTGGGTAACTGTTCGGCAATCATTTGTTGTGCCTTTTTACCTTCAGGATTATTCGGATAATTCAGTGCTACATAATTGAGAGCTTCTTTAAAGGCGTCATAGCCCTGAAGTCTCCCTATGGCATTTGCCTTTAGCATTTCAAATTTTGGGGCAATTGGATCCCCGGTATAAATGTTTATGTTGGCCTCTGCACCTGTTATAACAGTTAAATAATCTTGATGTTCATACAGCTTATAAAGCTGAGCATATTTGGCGTCAGGGCTATCCGTTGAGCCTGCCAAAACTGCTTGAGGGTTTACTAAAATTTCGGCATACCGCGAATCAGGATAGCTTTGGATAATATTTTGTTTCATACTTTCCGCAAGTGGACTGCCAGATTCTTCATATATCTTATACAAGTTATACATGGATGGGAGCACCAGGCGTTCCTCTGGCTCTGACTTTAGTACATTCTCCAATTTGCCCGCAGCCAAAAGGTTTTCCTTGAATTTCTCTTTATATATTATTCCCAATTGGTAGTTTGCAAAATTTCTTTCTGATTTAAGACTGTCAATAACTGCAATATCGGTTGGTATCTGATCCAAATAATACTCCACTGAATATTTCTGTTCTTCTGTCATTTCTTCTTCAGTTCCGATACCTCCTTCAGCGATGAGAGGATCCCCGGTGTTGTCTATAAGCTGAGTTGTGTTTCTGTTGCTCCAACGCCAATCATCTTCCAATACCCGGTCTCCCCATCTGGTCTTAAAGTCATTTTTCCCATACCCCAGGCTAGTAATATTGTAAAAGTAAAATTTGCCTTTATTTTGTTTCCCTCCCTTTGTTTCGGCAAAAGCAGCAAAACCTGCACTAGCCTGGTTTTCCTTTTTTAATGCTAATTCTTCCTCGGCTAACTTCAATTTTGCAATATAATTTTCGAAAAATGCCAATTGTTCTATTTTTGGTAGATTATAAAGTGTTATTACACTATCTGCATATTGAGCAATATCTTCATACTTAATGACATCTTCCAGATTATCTAATTTCTTTTTAATAACCCTGAATTTTTTGGTATTCTCAGGTAAGTTAGTCAGAACACTATCATAATAATTCCCGGCAATTTTGTAATCATTTCCATCAAAATTGTATTCTGCAAGATTTTCATAGTTAAGGGCATTCAGCTGTGGTGAATTTTGTGTTACTCTTAAAGACTTATTATAATATAAGATTCCCAGGCTGTCTGACCCAGTTTCCATATAGTATTCAGCAATCTGATTGTATATCTTATCTAAAAATGGTCTGTTTTCTCTATTTTCTTCAAGATCAACCAATTCTTCCAGTAGCTCTTCCCTATTTTCTTCAGTTATTTCAGTATTTTGAATCTGATGCAAATGCGCATTAATCATGTACACTCTGGGCGATTTCCTATTTAATTTGATAATCTTACCAAATGCATAATTTGCACTATCTCTATATCCCAGCTGGTTAAATAGTTGTCCAATAATAAAATAATATCTGCCTTTCTCAGACAGCTTTTTGGTATAGGCAGAAGCTATTTTCAATTCTTGAATCGCAGTATCAGGAGCCTTTAAGTTAATATAGGCCTGTGCCATCATTGCGTGAGTATCTGCGTATTCCTGATCTTTAAGTTGTTCGTACTTTAAAAGACGCTTTAAATTTTTTAGAGCCAGTTCTTCGCTATGCAACCTAATATTTGTTTTTTCTCTCCAAATTGTAGCTTCATTTAACTTATCACTTTGGGTATATTTCCTTAAAATATAATTAAACGCCTCAATTGCCGGTATATAACGCTGGTCGAAGTATCTGGCTTTACCCAAAAGAAGGAAGGCCTCATCCGTTTGCGGATTGCGCTCTTCATCTTCTATGTCCATACTGTGCTTTTGAATAGCCTTGGTAGCTTTTTCCTCAGCAATTATGAAATTTGGATTGTTGTTTTCAGAATCGAGTCTTATTTCATCTGTCACCTGCAACCGTTCAATAGGTAAAACTTCCCAATAATTATCCAGATATGAGATATTGAGAGCCTCTCTCCCTTCCTCAAATGCAATATTGCCATTGTACAAGACATTGTACTTGGTATTCATCGCATGCCAATTGCGGTTTACAAAAGTGTCTTTCTTGGTAGAACAAGCGTTAAAAAGTATGCCCCCAAGAACACCAGCCAGAATAAATTTTATACGTAGCTTCAAAATTGTTGGTATTCTATGTAGTCTTAACTTAAAATCACCAAGATTATTATGCCATTGGACCTGAAAAGGTAGGATTAATATGGTTCCGGGTCTAAAATGTTACATCGGAAATATATCTAACTAAAAAGTATCTCTGAAAGAAAAGAAAAAACACATCTTGAAAGTTTCGATAATCTTAGCCCCCAAAAAACATCTCAAGTTCATTTAAAGTTTCTGTTGAGGTCTGAATATCTCTAACTATTTCACCCTTATTCAATACCACAATACGTTCGCAAACTTCCGTTACATGGATGAGGTCATGACTGGAAACCAATACTGTAACTTCCCTATCCTGACCCAGTTTCTTGATGATTGCTTTGAGTCTTATTTGTGTAGTAGGATCTAAATTCGCAAAAGGCTCGTCCAGGATAATAACTTGAGGTTCTCCAATAAAAGAAGCTACTATCCCCACCTTTTTTTGATTCCCTTTTGACAAATCGCGTAAATACTTTTTCTGGCCTAAAATCTCCCCGTGAAAGAAGTCCTCAAAGTTGGCTAAAAGTTCATTAACATCCGTTTTAGATTGTCCTCTTAACTCTCCAATGAAATAGAAATACTCCTCAGGTGTAAGGTATCCAATCAAAAATGTTTCGTCTATAAATGCAGAGGTAAAAGGTTTCCAGGCTTCACTTGTATTCACTTGTATGTCATTGTTGAATAATTTACCGGTTGTTGGCTGAATTAGATCTAACAGTAAACTAAAAAAAGTGGTTTTGCCTGCACCGTTATTGCCGACCAAGCCGAAACTTTGGCCTTTGGGTATATCTAAGCTTTCAATATTTAATACCGTTTGCTCTCCGTAAACTTTGGTAAGGTTTTGCGAGTAAATCATTTCAATTTATAATTAATCAGGCTTTCTGTTTGTAAGCCAAAAGGGTTTTATATTTTTCTTTTTTATATATGTTTTCAATCCTTCTGAATACCACATTCTTAAAGGCAAAGCCCAATATTCCGGTAAGGGCAACAAATATATATCCGGCCGTTGGATTAATCAGGTAGTGACCTAACCCATAAATAACTAAGGGCAATATTAATTTAGGCAATGTTAGAAGAAGTGTTTTTACATTAAAGGCTTGCTTGTCTCCAAAAGCTTTCTTGTTAGAAGTCAAATCAATAGGAGTTTTAATATAAGCACCACCCCATAAAACCAAATATGAGTTTACCCCAATATTGTAAACTGCACCAACAATTACTGCCAAATATGCATCCCAGCCAAAATAAAGATAGAAAACAGATAAGATTGTACTAATTATGGTCGCAATTACAATTAGATACCATTTAGAAGAAAGATATTCTTTGTATTGAATGTTTTGACTCATCATAAGCGGATAATAAGAACTATCCCAGCTTGGTACGAACTGACCAAAACTAAAGAGGAAACCTCCGGAAATAAAGATGCCTGCAAAAATCTTCCAAACAGGGTTCTCATAGGCTTCAATACTATTGGTAAAAAACAGTAGCCCATAAAAAAGGAATATAAAACTCATAATTACGGTGGTTTTAGAGCGTTTATTCCTTTTTATTAGTTTAATGTCGTTTTTGAGAAAAGTTCCTAAGTTTCCAAACCGATTAAGCCAGGTATAATCTTCAGACTTTGCAACGTCGTGTTTGGTTGCCAAACCGGCATCCAGATACATATTCCTTTTAAAATAGTTAAAGGCCGCAAAATACAGCCCAATAAGGGCGGCCCAGGAAATTAAAGAAGTCCAAGGGGTATCATAAAACAAATTAAAAATGGGCGAGGTGTAAACCGTAATATCAAACCATTCATAATACTGACAAATACCTAAAATTGCCAAAATTGCGACTAAAGGATAAAAGACATTGTCCTTATTATTCATCATGATGTTTATGAAATTATTACAATAAAATAAGGCCATAATACCAAAATGCCAACCTATGACCCCCACCGGATTGTATCCTTCAATAATAAGAACGATGGAAAATGGTACAAAGAAAAAAGCGTGAGCCCAATTAAAGAAAGAAAAAAAAGTCTTTCCAAGGGAGTATGAAACCACCTGGATTTTATTAAAGGGTAGATAAAGTAAAGGCTTGATGTTCAAAATAGGCATCTTTTGCAGCATGTAGCGAATATAGATGTCCATTACCAAGTAATAAATAATATATTTATTTACAAACTTCAGCGGATCTCCAAACCCATTTTTCTCAATAATAAAATAGGATCCAACCCCTAATGCCAGAAATATGACGATGAAATACAAGGCCCCAAAAATCATTAAGATCTTAAATGCGAGGTTTGTTTTAAAAGAAGCTGCCCTGAAAAAAGCTTTCCATTGCAATTTAAAAAAGTGTTTGAACATGAAGGCAGGTATTTTTTGTTCAGAAAGTTAGCAGATCAAATTTATCTTTTGTTACAAAGAGAAGCTAATTTCTCATTATTAATCCAAAGCATTCCTTAATTTTGCACAAATTTTTTATTGATGAGTGATTTTTATTCTTTGACTATAGACAAAATATCTCGATTAACACCAAATTCAGTTGCTGTAAGTTTTATTATTCCCGAAGAACTGGAAAATGAATTTGCCTTTGAATCGGGTCAATATATAACAGTTAAACACAAAATAAAAGGTGAGGAGCTTAGGCGAGCCTATTCTATTTCTTCATGCCCCAAAGACAAGCATATTACCATAGGTATCAAAAAAGTACCTGAAGGACGGTTTTCTGTATATGCCAATACCAAACTTCGAGAAGGGGATCAATTACTCGTAATGCCTCCTGAAGGGCGCTTCGTTTATAAAACTTCCAATAAACAGGAAAATATATGTGCTTTTGCAGCAGGTAGTGGAATTACTCCTATTATGAGTATTGCCAGAACTGTTTTGGAAAGTCATCCTGAAAATACCTTTGTATTGGTTTATGGAAACCAAAATAAATCCGAAACGATGTTCCACAATGAGATTTTAGAACTCGCAAACACCTATAAAGAAAGGTTTACAGTTCAGTTTGTTTACAGTAGGGCCCTTGAAGAGGATTCACTGTTTGGAAGAATTGATACATCTCGTATAAATTTTATACTTAAAAATAAATTTAAAGAAACCAATTTCAATACATTCTACCTCTGCGGTCCAGAGGAAATGATAAACCTTGGCCGTGATACATTAATGGCAAATGGAGTTACAGAGGATTCCATTTATTTTGAACTCTTTACAACTAGCGAAAATGAAGGTTCTGTCAGCATAAATCTTGAGGGTAAAACAACGGTAGAAGTTTTATTGGATGATGAAGTACACTCTTTTAGTATGAATAAAAAATCTTCTGTCTTAGATGCGGTTCTTGACGAAGATATAGATGCCCCGTATTCTTGTCAGGGAGGTGTTTGCAGTACATGTATTGCAAGAATTACCGAAGGTGAGGCTAAAATGGATAAAAACCAGATTCTTACGGATAGCGAAATTGCAGAAGGACTAGTTCTTACCTGCCAGGCTCATCCGGTAACGGCTACGTTGAAGATAAACTATGACGATGTTTAATAGTTGTATTTTATTTTATTTTTAAATAAACCTTAGGTTGGCAGATAACTATTTATGTGTTAGGAGTATTCAATATTATTATTAATAGCTGAAAAAAAGGGTCCTCTTAGTTGTCCAAACCAATTGTAAGTACATTTCTATCTGAAAGTATACCATATTATATAAAAAAGGTCCCAGTTTCATTTAAAACTACATGAGATATATTAGCTTTTTAGAAACTATGTAGTTTGTTTTAATTGTTTTTATGGAATAGCTATTCAAAAAAATGTATTTAATCCTCAAGAGCAGACCATAAATCCTTTTTTACAATTTATCAGCATTTTTTTTGTAGTACTATTACAGACTAAACGGTTTGTTCGGTTTATTTTAGGTTGCAGGTAATCTAAAGCGATCCTAAAGAGAAATTCAACTCCCAAAAACACTCCATTCGGGAATAGCTCCTTAAAAAACACCGCTGTAAAGCGATAAATATCTGATTATTGGTAGTCCTTTTTTTAGTTTTAAGACAAATAACAAGTCTAAACAACATAGAAAAAAATATAAAATACCATTGGTCGATATATTTTACCGACTAAGTGGTCGGTAAAAATCAAGGCAGCTAATGCAGTTTATCGGGAATTGAACATTTTAACGAATTTTTAAAGTCATACATCCTTTAATATTCATCTTCCAGGGGTTTCAGGGGTTCTTTGTTTATAGACTTGACGGTCTGTTTAACCCCAAAACCCAAATCTAATGGATAAGAATTTAAAACGCATGGCCACCATGCACCGGATGCAAATTACTGGATTAGAGTTATTTTATAAGAATGGTTATTATAATACCAGTATAGATGAAATTTTAAAGTCCCTTTCACTTTCTAAAGGAGCCTTTTACTATCATTTTCAATCTAAAGAAGATTTTTTCGTAAGTATTGTTCAAAACCTAATTGTTCGTAAAGTATATAGCATGCTTATTGAGCCAATAGAGGGTAAGGAAAACCCCTTTCCAGTTATTGAAAAATGTTTTGAAAATGCTTTAGAGACAGCAGAACATAATGATATGGACTATGGATTTATACTGAGTAATTTTATTTCAGAATTCAACCGTAGAAATACTGTTATTTCTAATTACTTAATGGATATTTATAAAGTTTGGGAAGTTAATTTAATCTCCATACTTCAAAAAGGGAAGTCCGATGGCTTTGTGGACAGGCATGTAGATAGTGAAGGTGTTGCAACATATTTAATTTCCTCATACATGGGTGTAAGAACTTTAATGGTCCAGGGTAATTGCAGAAATTTACGATACAAATACATGCAGCAATTGAGGCAATATTTTAATTCATTAACTCAAAAGGAAACCGTATAGTAAAAAACTACTTAGCCTCAAGTAGGGCGGTAATCCGGCTTACGATACTTTCAGGTACTATTGTAGACATAACATTATCATAGCCTTCAGGCATGCTGTTTCCATAAATGGAAGTTGGAATTAGTGGATATTTTGTTCTATCCGAGAGTAGATTGTTTTCCGGTACCTGACGAAAAGGAGAAAAACCAGCATAAGGATGTGTAATGCCCCACAAGGTAACTGTGGGCACTTTAAATAATGCAGCAAGATGGCCATTCGCACTATCCATTGATACCATGAGGTCCAAATTGGAGATTAAAGCCAATTCGTCCTCGAAAGGTAGGACGTCAATGGTGTTTATACAATTTTGACACGAATCTGACCATTGTTGCAGCTGTTTCCTTTCTAACTCCCCCCCTCCAAAAATAATAATTTTATACTCATTGGTATTATTTAGTGCTAAAATGATTTTACCCATGAGGCCCATAGGATAGGTTTTACCAGGGTAGGCAGCAAAAGGAGCGATACCAATCCATTTTAGATTATCTGGTCTGACTAATTGAAGTACGCTTTCTGGTAATACTCTTTTTGAAAGAGTTCTTGCATATTCCAGATTTATTGGAAATCCAAGTTTATAAAAAACATCGGCATACCGTTGGAAAGTGGTTTTTAAAGGCTTGAAGTCCTTATTTTTATAGGCTGTCAATGCCTTTTTCTCTTTTCTGCCCTTATCAATCTGTATAACAGCTATGTTAGTTGACATAAAGAACCCCTTCAAAACAGAACTTCTTAGTACATTGTGAAGATCGGCCACGGCATCAATTCCCAATGTCTTTAATTCCTTAAATAATCTCCACAAGCCCAAAATTCCTTTATGTTTAGCTCTTACATCTGCTTCATAAACATTAACATTTGCTAATTCAATAAACATCGGGCTAAAAAAAGCTCTCGTAAGTACTGTAATTTGTAAATCGGGATATTGTGTGGTAAGCGCACTTAAAACAGGGACAGTCATCGCCACGTCGCCCATGGCCGACAAACGAATAACCAAAAGGTGTTTGTATTTATTTTTGCCCACGCAAAACCGGATTTAACTCCTCATCATTGTACATCTTCATTTGCCTGTAGGTCTTCATAAAAATAACACCTTGTTCAATATCAGACAGCAATTGATCTATTGCCGAAGATAAGTCTTCTTTTTGCTCAAGAAGCACTTTTAACTTTTGACCACATTTTTTAAGGTGTTCATCAGATGCATCAGTTCGTGTCGCCTCTTCCTGCATGTGATAGATTTTTAAAGCCAAAATTGAAAGACGATCAATAGCCCAGGCCGGGCTTTCGGTATTAATTCTGGCATCCGGCATTGTTTGTACCGACTGGTATTTATTTAAAAAATAACTGTCTATATATTCCACTAAATCTGTTCTGTCCTGATTACTAGCATCTATTTTTCGTTTTAATTCCAATGCTTTTACAGGATCTATTTGTGGATCTCTTATTATATCTTCATAATGCCATTGAACCGTGTCAATCCAATTTTTTCTATATAGGAGATGGTCAATATCCGCTTCAGGATATGGGTTATTAAAAGACTGATTAACATCATCCTTTATGTGATAATTAATAATACTTTCTTCAAAGATTCTAAAAGCTAAATTACTGAACATAGTGGCTTAAATTTGATGCAAATATACCCTTTATTTCAGAATCATTTCTGTCATTAATACTAGAAAGGGGGCTACTATAGAAACAATAAGAACTATTTCCTTAAGAGTAGCTCTTTTAATTAATTCGACATATTTGGCTAGAAAAATAGCACCCGAAAAAAAGGTAATTAAGACCGGATACGTATCATTTGTGGTTTTCAAAAAGGTAACTATCAAACCAAGGGCAAGTGAGATGGCAATAAGCCGCATAGTGATTATTTTACCCATGCCTAATTTACTCATTTTAATAAATACTAAAGTCGCAGTAATAAAAGTAATTATAGCATAAATTGCGAGTTTAGTACTATTCATCCAATAAGCTACTACATCAAACTTAAAGGATAATTGATAATGGTTGCTCAAAAAATCCAGATTATCAGTCATAATCAGAAAACATATCAATATAATTCCTATAACAATAATACCGGTTAAAGGAACTAACCAATTCTTAATATTCTTAGGCTCGTAGAAATAGATAGCAATGAATACCAAAATTAGGTATATAATTGCCCAATCGTAAAAAAGGCTCGCAACAAGGGTCCAAATTGTAGCATCAAATACCTTGAGTTTAATATTCTTCAAAGATTTCAGACTTATAAGCCTTCTTATTGCTAATAAAAGGAAGAAACTACAAAACACGGCATTATCATCCATCAAAACTTCAGGAAAAACAACAACTAACAAAGTAAAATAAAGAATGGCAAATGAATTTGTCGCTGTAATTTGATTTCGTTTGACAATAAAATCAACTATAAAAACACTAAATAATAGTACCCCGAGTACAACAAATTTAACGACCAATTGTTCCGGTTCATAGTGGTTCTCATAGAGCGCATAATGGACAAACCAATAGAATACAAACAAAAAACCAAGGAGAATTATAAAGTTTATTGGCTTTGTTTTTCCAAAAATGCCTGAAATCATCCCGGGTTTTTATATTTTTGTAATGTAAATATAACCAAGATGAGAGCATTTTTTGAGGGCTTAGAAGATTTATTCGTAAACGGGCTTTTCTGGCCTTATGATTTTTTTCGATTTATGTCTAACTGGTGGACTTCCAATGTAGTAAACTGGATCTTTGCAATACTAGGAGCAACTGCGATGATATATTGGCTGATGCAACTTAAAAAGTTTAACGATAGCGGAGAAGAGGATAAGAGCATTACTGCACAATCGTACTTATAAAAATTCATTTTTAGGTTCCTCAGAACAGCTTAATAAGAATCATAATTCCTAAGAACTGGTTTCTAAAGATCAAAGCCCAGATCTTTCCTGTAGTACATTTTATCAAAATGAATTTTATTAATATTCTGATAAGATTTACTTAGTGCCTCCTTAAAATCAGTCCCAAAAGAGGTAATAGCCATAACACGACCGCCATTAGTCAGGATTTTTTCATCTTTTATTTGGGTTCCTGCATGGAAAACAATGGACTCATCTACTTTGTCTATCCCTCTTATTTCAATTCCCTTTTTATAAGCTTGTGGGTACCCTCCGGAAACCAACATGACAGTAGTAGCGGTTCTTTCATCAATTTGCAGGTCAATGGAATTAAGGTTGCCATTGGCCACTGCACTAAATAATTCAACGAGATCATTTTTAATTCTTGGAATTACAACTTCGGTCTCAGGATCTCCAAGACGCACATTATACTCAATAACATAAGGATCATCACCTACTTTTATTAATCCAATAAAAATAAATCCTTTATAAGGCAGTTGGTCCTTATTTAAGCCTTCAATGGTTGGTTTGATAATACGCTTATGGACTTTTTCCAAGAACTTCTCACTTACAAAAGGAACTGGTGAAATAGCGCCCATTCCTCCTGTATTCAATCCTGTATCTCCCTCTCCTATGCGTTTATAATCTTTTGCCATTGGTAAAATTTTATAATTTTCACCATCCATTAAGACAAAACAACTAAGTTCTATCCCGGATAAAAACTCTTCTATTACTACTACTGAGCTTGCAGCGCCAAACTTTCCGCTTATAAGCATATCCCGGAGCTCGTTTTTAGCCTCATCCAGGTCATAAAGTATTAGGACGCCTTTGCCTGCTGCCAAGCCGTCGGCTTTAAGGACATAAGGTGGTTTTATAGATTCAAGAAATGTAAGTCCCTCTTCTATGTTTTTAGATGTAAAACTCTTGTAAGAAGCAGTAGGTATCTTATGCCTCATCATAAACCTCTTTGCAAACTCTTTACTCCCCTCCAGAGTAGCCGCCATTTTTCTGGGTCCAATAACAGAAACATCCGTTAGCTCAGTATCCTGAAGAAAAAAATCATGAATTCCATTTACCAAAGGGTCTTCTGGCCCAACTACAACCATATCTATACCCTCCTTTTGCACAAGTTGCTTTATTGCTGCAAAATCATTCACATCAATCGGAACATTAATTGCAATAGCCGAAGTTCCTGCATTTCCGGGAACAACAAACAGTTTATTAAGTTTAGGGCTTTGCGTTAGTTTCCAGGCCAGGGTATGCTCTCTGCCGCCGGAGCCTATGATAAGTATATTCATAAGTTAAAAGTATAGCTAAAGTAATTGTCTGCTAAATAATCGGTCATATTATTTATGAAAACTCACGATGTTCCTTAATTTTTAACTCCTCGGGGGATAAAGAACTAAAGTATTCATATACGCGTTTTAGGCCTACAGCTCGCTCCACTTTAGGCTCCCAGTTTAAAATTTCCCTTGCACGGGTAATATCTGGTTGACGCTGCATAGGATCATCTTTAGGTAATGGTTTGTGGATTATTTTTTGAGTTGTTCCCGTAAGTTTGATGATTTCCCCGGCAAATTCGTTGATTGTAGTTTCATGTGGATTTCCAATATTGATAGGATCTGTATACTTACTCATAAGCAACTTATATATTCCCTCAACCTGATCATCTATATAGCAAAAAGAACGGGTTTGCTTGCCATCTCCAAAAACAGTAAGATCCTCGCCCCGTAGGGCCTGTCCCATAAAAGCCGGGACCACACGACCGTCATTCAATCTCATTCTTGATCCGTAGGTATTAAAAATACGGACTATCCGTGTATCAACACCATGAAAGCGATGGTAGGCCATGGTAATGGATTCCATAAAGCGCTTGGCTTCATCGTATACACCTCTGGGGCCAACAGGGCTGACATTGCCATAATAATCCTCATTTTGTGGATGAACCAATGGATCTCCATATACTTCGGAGGTAGAGGCAACAAGAATAGTTGCATTCTTTTCTTTTGCTAG
>CAZHWD010000140.1:0-1827 GCA_964536335.1 uncultured Eudoraea sp.
ATGAGCTTGAGATGTTGTAACTCGTGTCGATGCTGATGGGTCGAAAGCGGCCGATCGTTTTATTTCGCAGGTATATTTAGTGGTGGCGTTTTGGAAGTACGCAGGGTACTGCGAAGATTCGTCTGTAAATGTACGCTAAGGGATTTGGTATTTATTAAAGTACCAGCAACCCATTTCCTATAACAACATCCCATTTAGGCAAAGTGCTAGAGCGTTTAATATGCTTCTCATACTTCTTTATTTCTTTTTTAGTTAACTTTATTCCTTTTTCAAAACACTTATCTAAATAATGAACAATAGGTTTAATGCCCTTCCAAGTCATTGTCTTTATCATTCCCACAGTCTTTTCTACACTATCGAGGATATCACCGTTCCAATGTCGCTCTAATACTCCCCAGCATCTTTCAACCGGATTGTATTTGCTATGATAAGGAGGATAGTATACCAAGTGTATTGCGATTATGTTTTTTATTGCAAATTCTGTGATTCGTTTAATAAATTGAGTACGATGGCTAGATGCTGATGGTCCATTGTCTAGATTAATGACCAGTTTTTTGATAGATGTATAATATTCCTTCCTTTCGTCCCACCAGAGTTGCAACGAATCAACGATAAAATCACTGGTTTCAGCTGAACGTCCAACAATGGTCATCAGTTGTCCTTTTTTTACTTCAAGAATCCCGAACGGAACTAATTTTCCAATTGGGTTCATATCATGATCACCGGCTTTAGGGGCGATAATACTTCTCTTTTTCCCACCCCTAGAAAAATCACCAAGGTTCACTTTAGCCTTTGTATCAATGGATATTCTTAAGGTTTCTGGGCAACAATCAGCCTCTTCATTAATTCTTTTGAGGTTCTCGAATAGAGCATCTATTTCTTTTATTTTTTTTAGAGGTTTTATTTTCTGAACACGCTTTAGCGTATAGCCGAGTCGATTTAACAAATTGTTTATTGTTCGGATTTTTGGTAACTCCTTATTCCTATAACCTTTATTCTCAATTAATAGCTTGCGTATCTTTTTGGCTGTAATCCTGACATACTTTAAATCAGATCTAAATTGTGGATCAACTTGTGTATCAGGCTCTATGAGTTCTTTTATGTCTTTTTCTAAATTTTTCAACTTTATTTCAATAGGTTTGTTACCTCGATCATGAATATCAACATAACAGATAATTCCACTGTTTAATTCTTTAAGCCCAAGTATGTTACTATTTCTGTTCCATCCGAATATCGATTCTGCTTTTCTTACATTCCCTTCCAAATAGGTCCTGGTGATTTCTGCAATAAATAATCTTTTTTCTGAACAGGATAAACCTTTTGCAATTTTTCTAAACGTTTTGATAAGATTTCTATTTAATTCCATAGCTACGCTCCCACTTCAGTTAGCGTACTATAAAATAATCATGTCAATTTGTCTTGCTTTTATTATTTTGTTGGTATTTTAATAAATGCCAAATCCCTTAAATGGATGTCATAGGGGCAAGCGTGGCCTTCGAGTTCACATAATCGGGGACTTCACATAACACACGCATCTCTTGCTCACCCCCCATAGCGAGAACGGTATCGGTAAACTCATGCAGTTTATCGGCCGCTACTACGTCCAGTATTTCAACTACCAGTACCGCCGTACCGGAACTCTGTGGGAAGGCCGATACAAGGCCACACTGCTTAACTCCGAGCAATATCTTCTAACCTGTTATCGCTACATCGAGCTCAACCCTGTGCGGGCCGCTATGGTTGACTACCCGCGGGAGTATCCCTGGTCGAGCTATCGTTTCAATGCTTTTGGCGAACCGGACGGCGTGATCATTCCGCATGAACTGT
>CAZHWD010000141.1:0-29918 GCA_964536335.1 uncultured Eudoraea sp.
TCTTAATATTGAGGAAGCTCTATTTAGCTCAACCAAAACTTTGGAAGGTGTCGGTGCTTTATACAATTTCTTACACATTGCTGCCCATTTGTTCAGCAAGTTCTGAAGATCTTTATCTAATTCTGCTACTTTTTTGCCTTCTGCAACTGTTCTTATAATTACCCCAAACCCTTTAGGTTTAATACTTTTTACTAACCTTTTTAGCCTGTCTTTTTCTTCATTGCTTCCTATTTTTTGTGATACGGAAACACGATCTGAAAAAGGCACCATAACCAAATATCGTCCGGCTATGGAAAGTTCCGAACTAATTCGGGGGCCTTTGGTAGAAATGGGTTCTTTAACAATTTGCACTAAAAGAGACTGATTGGCTTTAATTACATTATTAATGCTACCATGTTTATCAATATCTTTTTCAAATGGAAAATTTTTAAGGGAAAAATCTTTTAATTTCCCGGTACTCACTAATTTAATAAACTTCAACATGCTGGACAATTGCGGTCCAAGGTCATGATAATGTAAAAATGCATCTTTTTCGTAGCCTACGTTAACAAAAGCGGCATTGAGACCGGTAACCGGTTTCCTGACTTTGGCGATTAAAATATCACCAACATTGAAATTATTATCATCTTCATCTTTATGAAGTTCTATTAGTTTTCCATCATTTAATAAGGCAAAATCAACGGTATCAGAATTGGATCTTACGATTAATTCTCTATTCACCTGATTCAATTTATATTCGTCACCTATACAATAGGACGAATGGATTAAACAATAGTTGTCACAGGTTGTATAAACCCGTTGAAATTCTATTTTGGAATTTCTATGTCAATGAACGTATAAAATGAAAAAGTAGTTATCTAACTACTTTTTCTTGTGGCGGTTAGCTCTCCTTCGTTTTTTTCGTTTGTGGGTAGCTACCTTATGTCTTTTTCTTTTTTTACCACTCGGCATGAAAATATACTTTTTGTTGCTGTTATTATTTTACTTGTACGTTGCTTTTTACTCCTTCTACGAAGACCTTAGCTGGTTTAAATGCCGGAATGTTGTGAGCCGGTATTTTGATAGTAGTATTTTTAGAAATATTTCTACCTGTTTTTTCCGCTCTTGTTTTGATAATAAAACTGCCAAATCCTCTGAGATAAACATTATCTCCATTTTCTAAAGAAGATTTTACTTCTTCCATAAAACTTTCAACAGTTGCTTGCACGTCTCCTTTTTCTATACCCAGTTTTTCTGAGATTCTCGATACAATGTCCGCTTTCGTCATTTTAATATTTTAGATTTCTGTAAGTTTTTCAAGCTTGCAAATATATAAATTAAATTCATTCTTTCATCTTAATCAACTAATTTTAAGTATATAAACTCTTACTTTTGCTCCTTAGTATTCAAGTGATGACGTTTTCAAAAAAAATTCTTCTTTGGTATTCTGAAAACAAAAGGTCACTTCCATGGCGAAATACCACCGACCCATACAAGATATGGCTTTCAGAAATAATATTGCAACAAACAAGAGTGGTTCAAGGAACGCCTTATTATTTTAAGTTCATCGAACACTTTCCAACGGTTTATGACCTGGCGGATGCCAGTGAAGAAAAAGTTTTAAAACTATGGCAGGGACTTGGATATTATTCCCGTGCCAGAAATCTACACTTTACCGCCAAAAAGATAGTTGAAGAATACAATGGGAACTTTCCTGATACTTATGAAGAATTACTAAAATTAAAAGGGGTAGGAGATTATACAGCAAGTGCCATAGTTTCCATAAGTTATAACCAACCAGAACCAGTTGTAGATGGAAATGTTTATAGAGTTTTATCAAGGTATTTTGGCGTAGAACTTCCAATAAATGCTTCTAATGGAATAACATATTTTAAAAGTCTGGCGCGGAAAGTTTTGAGCACAGAGAACATAAGAGAATACAATCAGGGAATTATGGAATTTGGTGCTATTCAGTGTACTCCCAGAAAGCCTCTTTGTTTATCCTGCCCATTAAATGAATCCTGTGTGGCACTTCTGACAGATAGTATTGCTAAATATCCGGTAAAATTAAAAAATGCGAATGTAAAAAAACGTTTTTTTAATTATCTGGTTGTTATGGATGAGGATGGAAATACGAACCTTATAAAAAGATCGGGAAAAGATATATGGCAGAATTTGTATGAATTTCCACTATTAGAAACCCATAAGGAAATAAGCATCAAGGAGGTAAAACAAAGATTACCGGAAATTCTTGCTCTGGAAGAACCCCACTTGGTATATGAGTCTTCAGATAAAGCAATCGTCCATAAATTGTCACATCAACACTTGCATACGAAGTTTTGGATTGTGAAAACATCAGATCGGTTAGAGGACGGATTATCACCTGTGGAGCTGGATAAATATCCTGTACCTGTTTTAATTGCAGAATTTATAAAAACACTCAAAAATTCGTACTTTTGATATAATTAAAATATTATGAGCGGAACATTGAATAAGGTGATGCTAATAGGGCATCTGGGAGACGAAGTAAAAATGCATTATTTTGATGGTGGTAATTGTATAGGCAGATTTCCTATTGCTACAAATGAAACTTACACTAATAAGCAAACCGGCGAAAAGGTTACTAATACAGAGTGGCATAATATTGTTGTTCGTAATAAAGCAGCAGAAATATGCGAAAAGTACCTTAGCAAAGGGGATAAAATATATGTGGAGGGCAGATTAAAAACCAGACAATGGCAAGGAGAAGATGGTAATACCCGATACACTACCGAGATTAACGTTCAGGATTTTACCTTTCTATCTACCAAAAAGGAAAGTATGGCCAACGTTACATCCAATATCCCAAAGACTCAGCCAATTTCCGAAGCAACTCAACCGAACACCGCCAAGGAAGAACAACCTGTAAATGAGCAGGAACAGGATGATGATTTACCATTCTAAACAACTAAAAGTAACTTTTGACTATTGGATCCTGACCCCCTTAGTTTATTTTTAAATCTTGCAGTAGCTGACAGCACTTTTGTATTAAAAATTGTAATACTATTGGTGCTATTAATTTGCTCCGCCCTTATTTCAGGTGCTGAAGTGGCTTTTTTTTCTCTCTCTCCAACCGATCTAAATGAAATAGAAGAAAAGAAGACTTCAAGAGGGAAGATAGTCGTTAAATTATTAGGGCGCCCTAAAAAGCTTCTGGCAACAATCCTGATTGCTAATAATGCTATAAATATTGGGATTGTTCTTTTGTTTAATTCAATTGGAGACACCATTTTTTCGAAAATTAACTATCTGTTATTTGGTTTAATATCAGTGCGTTTTTTGTTGGAAGTTTTGGTAGCTACTTTTTTAATATTGATGTTTGGCGAAATACTTCCTAAAATTTATGCCAATAGAAATAGATTTCAGTTTTCGTTTTTTATGGCGTACCCTTTAAAAATGCTTGATTTCCTATTCACGCCTCTTAGTTCCCCAATGCGTTCTGCAACTATTTTTATGTATAACCGATTAGGAAAGCAGAAATCTAACCTAAGTGTTGATCACCTTTCACAAGCTCTTGAACTTACTTCTGAAGGAGACACCACAAAGGAAGAACAAAAAATTCTGAAGGGAATCGTTTCTTTTGGCAATACCGATACCAAACAAGTGATGAGACCGCGATTAGATATCTTCGCTCTAAGTGAGGAAATGAAATTCACAGATGTTTTGGAAGAAATAAAGAATCATGGATATTCCCGAATCCCGGTATTTTCAGAAAACATGGATAATGTATTAGGAGTCCTCTATGTTAAGGATTTGCTCCCGCACATAGACAGGAAAAATTTTAATTGGTTAACGCTTATCAGAGAACCATATTTTGTGCCTGAAAATAAAAAACTTGATGATCTACTATTAGAATTTCAGGATAAAAAAAACCACTTGGCGGTGGTTGTCGATGAGTATGGTGGGACTTCAGGTATTGTTACACTTGAGGATGTAATTGAGGAAATTGTTGGAGATATCTCGGACGAATTTGATGATGAAGATTTGATTTTTTCCAAACTGGATGAATTTACATATATTTTTGAGGGAAAAACAACCTTAAAAGACTTTTACAGGGTTACAAAGATTAAAAATGAGGAGGACTTTGAAGCACAAAAGGGTGAATCTGAAACCATTGCAGGATTTGTACTCGAAATAGCCGGAAGTTTTCCTAAACGCGGAGAAATTGTGACTTATATGGGCTACCAGTTTTTGGTGGAGAGCCTTGATAAGAAACGATTAAAGCAAATTAAAGTTACCTTACCTAATGAATACTAAATCATATTTAATTATTCTAATATTCTTCACATTTTTGATTTCATGTGCTGATGACGTCCTTCCAAAACCAAAGGCAATGCTTCGTTTAGAATATCCTGAGTCAACTTTAGAAAATCTGGTTACAGAGAAATTTCAATTTGAGCATAATTCTCAGGCGCAAATAAAAAAGAATAAAAACTTTTCTGTTACCCTGGAATACCCTTTGATGAAAGGGACCATTTTTATTACCTATAAAGAAGTGAACAATAATTTGGAAAAATTATTGGCAGACGCCCAAAAACTGTCCTATGAACATGTGGTAAAGGCTGATAACATTACGGAGCAGCTTTTTATTAATGAAAAAGACAGAGTGTATGGTATGTACTACGAAGTGTTGGGGGATGCCGCATCACAGGCACAATTTTATGCAACAGACAGCACTCAACATTTTGTAACAGGGTCTCTTTATTTCAGAGCCAAACCCAATTATGATTCTATTTATCCCGCTGCTATTTATTTACAAAAAGATATAAGGACAATTATGGAATCTCTCCGGTGGAAAGAATAAATTAAGTCTATAGTTCTGCCAATGAAAAGACTTGTAATCTATGTACAGAAATCAACTTCTCGACTGCCATAATAGGATAAAGCCATATATACATCGCACACCGGTACTAACATCCCGTTTATTGAATGACATAGCCGGAGCAAAATTGTTCTTTAAATGTGAGAACTTTCAGCGCATGGGGGCCTTTAAAATGAGAGGAGCCACAAATGCAATATTGTTATTATCAGAAAAAGAAAGAGCCAATGGTGTTGTTACACATTCATCGGGAAATTTTGCTCAGGCACTCTCACTTGCAGCGCAGAGTCTTAAAGTACAGGCGCATATAGTCATGCCATCGAATGCACCTAAGGTTAAAAAGGTAGCAGTGAGTCAATACGGCGGTAATATTGTGGAATGTGATCCAACAATTGAGTCCCGCACCGCTGCGGCTAATAAGATTGCCCGGGTAACTGGGGCTACTTTTATTCACCCCTCAAATGATATGAATGTTATCATTGGGCAAGGGACTGCAGCCATGGAATTGTTGGAAGACTATCCCAAACTGGACTATATATTTGCCCCAGTAGGTGGGGGAGGGTTAATAGCAGGCACTGCTTTGTCTGCATATTATTTTGGAGATAATTGCAAAGTAGTTGGTGGGGAACCGTATGAGGCTGATGATGCCTACCGTTCATTCCATAGCGGTAAAATTGAATCAAATTATACCACAAATACTATTGCCGATGGTTTAAAAACAGTGTTAGGAGACAATACTTTTCCAATAATACAAAAATATGTTCATGACATTATACGGGTCACTGAAGATGAAATAGTTAGTGCTATGCGTCTTATCTGGGAGCGGTTAAAGATTATAGCAGAACCTTCGAGTGCCGTAGCACTTGCAGCTTTGATTCGCGAAAAGGATAACTATCACGGGCAGCAAATAGGGATCATTATTTCAGGTGGTAATGTAGATTTGAATCAATTGCCTTTTTAAAGCCTATTCCAGTAATTTTTCAGCATTTTCAATACTGTTATTGATCTGTAGTCTTAATGCTTTAACTTTCTTTTCTTCCTCATTTAACCACTTTTGTTTTTGTTCCGTTAGTTCTGCACCATTCAGGATTTCATCTGAAGTGAAACGATCTCCAAAGCCTTTCATCCAATCCATCATAGATTTATGAGCGGCTTGTAAATCTTTCATGGCCTTCTCATATGCAATCCCAGTTTCTGTTGAGTCTACTTTTGGTTTGAGCTCTGAAACAAGTTTACCAATTGTCCCCATTTTTGGCATCACTTCGTCATGGATAGCCATAACTTCGTTCATTTTTGAAAGCGTTTCAGATTCCTTTTCTTTTTCTTTACAAGAAAGAATAAACACCAAAGTTAATGCAGTAAAAATCGCGTATTTAATTTTCATGATAAACGGTTTTTGAGTTTGTAAAATTAAAAATAACTGTGGCCATAATCCATTAAAAAGCACCCCAAATTTGAGGTGCCCTTGTATTCAGTTTTGTAATTCTAGTTAAAATCTTCCTCAGTTACTTCCACATTGATTACCGCTTCGAGTAACTTGCTCTCAATCATTTGTGGCCCCATAGAACCTACTTTAACAGAAGGAAATTTAATTCCATCTATTTCCTGATAGTCTTTATAATTTACTTCCTGGTTCTGGGTTTGGCCATTCATAGTGATTACCGTAGCCTCCTTTACCTTTAATCCAGATTCGACATCATAAAAATAAGTAGTTTGAACGATTTCCCCGGGCACTTCTAATTTATAAGCGGTTTTACCATCTACTTCTTCCGTACCAGTAAGCTTTGCCTTATTACTTAAGGCAATTCCCTGTTCCGGAAAAATTCCCATTACAGCCTTCATATCTAGCTGCATTTCTGGGGGCAAAGGAACTTTGTTGCCGCCTTGTTTCATAAATAATTCATCTCCTTTGGCAATAACTCCCATCATTGGGGCATCATTCATAAAGGTAGTTTGTACATATTTATCGGCAGTTCTTTTTTCCTCGGTCTTAATAGCAGATCCCATGGCCGACCCTTCGTACACCAGTTTTAAGGATTGTATCTTGTCCACCTCGGTTTTACCTCCGATTGCTTCAAAATAGGCATCTAGAACACTCTGCACATTAACACCTTCGGGTAAAACAATATCATAATTTGGTTTGTCAACCGCTTTTGCATATTTATCATAATAGTTCACAGGGACCATTCTGCCATTGAAAGGAACTTTTTCCAGATTTTCCAAAACTTCACTTCCTTTGCCGGCTACTACAATCCTTGCATTATTTATATGGAAGTATTTCTGAGCAGCTTTCTGAACATCCTCAACGGTGATAGCATTTATGCGTTCTAAATAGGTCTTATAAAAATCATTGGGCAGGCCTTCTGTTTCAATATTTAGAGCATATCTGGCTATTGTGGAAGGCTGCTCCAGAGCCAACACAAAATTTCCTACATATTTGGCTTTTGCATTTTTAAGTTCCATTTCTGAAACCGGTTCTTTAATAATCCGATCCACCTCTTTTAATATTTCAACCACAGAACTATCTGTAACCATATTTCGTACACTTGCTGTTGCTCTGAATCTTGCTGGAGCATATTTATCATTTCCTACCCTGGAATAGGAGCCGTAAGTATAACCTTTGTCTTCTCTTAGATTGAGGAAAAGTCTTCCTTCTCCACCTCCGCCCAAGATGCGGTTTGCTACAAGAGCAGCCAGATAATCGGGGTCATTCATTTTAAGGTTTACAAGGTTTTCAACAGCAATTTCGGATTGAACTGCATTGGGTACATCTACAAAGTTTAGCTGGGTATATTGTACATCCAAAGGTTCTGAGTATCCTAGTGAAGGGGGTGAGGCCTTTACCCAATCATCAAAATATTTAGTCACTAATTCTTTGACTTCATCAAATTTCACATCCCCGATCACTACCAGATAAGCGTTGGCAGGAACAAATAATTCCTGATAAAATCTTTGCACATCTGCGAGCGTAACATTATTTACGGTCTCTTCTGTAGCAAACTCACCATAAGGGTGATTTATGCCATAAGCTAAAGCATTTTGAACTCTGTTGGCAATTGCAGAAACATCTTTTTCTTCAGATTTAAGCCCGGTAATCAGTTTGGCCTTTTCTTTATCAAATTCTTCCTGTGTAAAGTTTGGATTAATTGCAGCATCTGCCATAAGTTCCAAAATTCTGGGAAAATATTTGGATAAAGATGAGGCGGATGCACTTTGAAACCCAAAGTTTATTCGGGCACCGAGAAAGTCTACCTCTTCATTAAAATCATCTTTCGAAATAGATTTGGAACCATTTCCTAGTAAACTTCCCGTAAGAATAGAAGCTCCGGCTTTATTACCTTCTGCAACCGGGGGATTGTCTATAGTGAGTTGTATGGATACCCTAGGTAATTTATGATTCTCTACAACTAAAACTTTAAGCCCGTTAGTTAGCTCAAAGCGCTGAGGATCCTTTAGATTAATCTCAGGCGAAGGCCCCGGTTTAGGCATAATACTTCTGTCTACCTGAGCATTGAGGGTAATAGCAGTTAATGCGATTGTGAGGGTAAAATATAGTTTTTTCATCTTTTTTAGTTGTCAATTTTTTCTTTTGGTAAGTAGTCTATGATGACCCTTTGATTAGGATTTAAATATTTTTTGGCAACGGACTGAATCTCTTCCCTCGTAATAGAGCGGTAAATATCAATCTCTTTATTTATTAATTCCGTATCTCCATAAAGCATATAATATCTTGCCAACGAATTTGCAATACCCTCAATACTTGAGTTAGAGTTCACATAATTATTTTCAAATTTGTTCTGTAATTTTTGATAATCGTTTTCAGAAATCAATTCCTCACGTACTTTTGAAATTTCTTCTTCCATTTGATTAACCAGCACATCCAGGGAAGTTTCGCCAACAGGAAGCGCATAAACCAAATACATACCATAATCCTCTTGTCCAATATTTATGGCTCCAACCTGCAATCCCTGTTTTTGTTCATCTACAATTTTTTTGTAGAGTTTGGAGCTTTTACCATCGCTCAAATATGTAGATACCATATCAAGAACATAAGCATCTCTCTCCTTAAAACCAGGAATTCTGTAAGCTATCCCAACTGCCGGTATTTGAATATTGGCATCGTAGGCGGTTACCTCTACTTCTTTGGTAATAGGTGTTTCTTTCGGATAATTTCTAATTACATCCTCACCTCTGGGGATAGCGGAAAAATAATCTGTTACCATCTTTTTAGTTTCTGGAATGTTTATATCACCTGCCACAACTAAAACAGCATTATTAGGAACGTAATATTTTTTGTTATATGCAATAACATCTTCAAGAGTTGCCGCATCCAGATCTTCCATGTACCCAATATTAGGATCCTTATAAGGATGAACTTCAAAAAGACTTTTCCCTAAAACAGGTAGTAATTGTCCATATGGCGAATTGTCATACCTAAGCCTCTTTTCCTCTTTTACCACTTCCTGCTGTGTATCTACACCCGTTTGATTAATAATTGGGTGAAGCATACGTTCAGATTCCATCCATAAACCAAGTTTTAAGTTGTTTGATGGAAATACCTCATAATAGTAAGTCCTATCCTGTGAAGTATTGGCATTATTTTGACCGCCATTTGAAGATACAATTTCGAACCATTTCCCTTTTTCAATATTTTCTGTTCCTTCAAACAAAAGGTGCTCAAAAAAATGAGCAAATCCGGTGAGACCCTCAGTACGGTCCTTGCCTCCAACATGGTACATCACAGATGTGGTCACCACAGGGGCGGTATTATCCTGATGAAGAATAATATGAAGCCCGTTATCCAGATCATATTCCTCATAAATTACTTCCTGCGCATTAACTGTCACAAAAGCCAGGAGTGCTAGCAGAGCTGAGTAAAATTTTCTTTTCATAAATTTTAAATATCAGATTGGTTTATACTTGTTTTCACAAGTTTTTAAAGAGTTGCTAATATAAATTTTTTGGGATTATGAGAAAGAAAACTCTTCTTCTTTAACAAGAATTTATATGATAATTGCGCAATATTCATTATTTTCAAAGACACAAGACGAAAAATAAAGAAAATGAAACGAATTGCGCTCCCTGTACGCTTTGGTATTGCGACAAGTGGCTGTCTTATTGCATATTTTTTGATTTTATCGCTTTTTGGTTTACACACCAACGTATTTTTTAGTCTTTTTAATGGCGTAATTACGGGTTTCGGAATATATGAGGCCATAAAATATTTTAGACTTCAGGAAAAATACAACTTCAACTATGGAGTAGGCTTTAAAGCAGGAATGGTAACTGGTGTCGTGGCAACACTGATTTTTACTTTCTTTTTTGCTCTTTACTCTACCGAAATCAATACAGGCTTTTTAAAAGAACTTTCAACCAGTTGGTTTAATAATTTCAAAAATTTTGAAGGAATTGTATTCTTCACAGTAGCAATTATGGGATTTGCCACTACCCTGGTGCTGACACTTACTTTTATGCAGTTGTTTAAAACTCCAAAGAAGCTCGAGAAAAAATCTGTTTAGAATAAAAAACTCTTGTGATTTCCCAATTTAGCAGTATATTTGCACCCGCCTTTAGAGCGCCTTTGGTATTTAGTAAGCCAAAAAGCTCATTTAAAGGGAAATAGAAATATTTAATATTAAGCTATGTATGCAATTGTAGAAATAGCAGGGCAGCAATTTAAAGTTGCGAAAGACCAAAAAGTATATGTTCACCGTTTGCAGGAAGACGAAGGAAAAAAAGTTTCTTTTCACAACGTCCTTTTATTGGAAGATGGCAAAAACATTACAATTGGCGCCCCAGCTATAGACGGAGCCGCAGTAGAGGCTAAAGTCGTTAAACACCTTAAAGGTGACAAAGTAATTGTCTTTAAAAAGAAAAGGCGTAAAGGGTTTAGAAAGAAGAATGGGCATCGTCAGTATTTAACGGAGTTGGTTATCGAAAGTATCGTAGCCAAAGGTGCTAAGAAAACTGTAGCTAAGGCCGAAACTAAAAAAGAAGCTCCTGTAAAAGCTGCACCAGTTAAAAAGGCAGTACCAAAAGCAGAAGCTCCAAAGACTAAGGTTGAAAAAACTAAGGCAGTGCCAAAAGCAGAAGCTCCAAAGACTAAGGTTGAAAAAACTAAGGCAGCACCTAAAGAAGTCCTTGATTTAAGTAAAAAGACAGTAGCTGAATTAAGGGAAATGGCCAAAGCCAAAGGAATTTCTGGGATTTCTTCTATGAAAAAGGCCGATCTTATTGAGGCATTAAATAAATAAGTTAATAACTAATACCGGCCCAGGCTTGGTAAAAAAATAATATCATGGCACATAAAAAAGGTGTAGGTAGTTCTAAAAACGGTAGAGAATCTGAATCGAAACGCTTAGGGGTTAAGATTTTTGGAGGACAAGCTGCTATTGCAGGAAATATTATTGTCAGACAACGTGGTACCAAACACAATCCTGGTAATAATGTTTATGCCGGTAAAGATCATACATTACATGCAAAAGTAGACGGACTTGTAAAGTTTCAAAAGAAAGCAGGAGGAAAATCTTATGTTTCTATAGAGCCTTTTGAAGCATAATACTCATTTGAATAACTCAAAATAAAAACCCATTATGTTTTCATAATGGGTTTTTTGTGTTTCTAAATAAGACTTTGATCCCTAATATCGGTAATAGTCCGGCTTATAAGGCCCTTTAACTTCAACACCGATATAAGTTGCCTGTTCTTTGCGCAATTCCGTAAGTTCAGCACCTAAACGTGCTAAATGCAGTTTGGCAACTTTTTCATCCAAATGCTTAGGAAGCATATATACCTTATTCTCATACTTATCGCTATGTTTCCAAAGTTCTATTTGTGCCAGTGTTTGGTTCGTGAATGAATTACTCATGACAAAACTTGGATGACCGGTGGCACATCCTAAATTAACTAAACGTCCTTCGGCAAGCACTATTATATCCTTTCCATCAATGGTATATTTATCTACCTGTGGTTTAATCTCATCCTTGGTATTACCATAATTATCATTTAACCAGGCCATATCAATTTCGTTGTCAAAATGTCCAATATTACACACAATAGCCTTATCACGCATAGCCCTGAAATGATTGGCCTTGAGGATATCCTTATTTCCAGTAGCCGTAATCACGATGTCTGCATTACTGACTACAGTTTCCAGTTTTTTTACCTCATAGCCGTCCATACAAGCTTGTAGAGCGCAAATGGGATCTATTTCTGTAACAGTTACTATTGCTCCTGCACCCCTGAATGAAGCAGCCGTACCTTTTCCTACGTCACCATAACCCGCAACAACCACCCGTTTTCCGGCTAGCATTGTATCCGTGGCTCTGCGAATGGCATCAACAGCACTTTCCCTGCAACCATATTTGTTGTCAAATTTAGATTTAGTGACTGAATCATTCACATTTATAGCAGGCATAGGCAATACCCCATTTTTGAAACGCTCATATAGTCGGTGGACCCCAGTGGTTGTTTCCTCTGATAGACCTTTAATTCCGGATGTTAGTTCCGGAAATTGATCCAATACCATATTGGTAAGATCGCCCCCATCATCCAGTATCATATTAAGCGGCTTTCGTTCTTCACCAAAAAACAGTGTTTGTTCTATACACCAATCAAATTCCTCTTCATTCATACCCTTCCAGGCGTAAACAGGTATACCGGCAGCGGCTATGGCGGCAGCGGCATGATCCTGAGTGGAAAATATGTTGCATGAACTCCATGTAACTTCTGCACCCAGAACTTTAAGAGTTTCTATTAATACGGCTGTTTGAATTGTCATGTGAAGACAACCCGCAATACGGGCACCCTTAAGCGGCTGTTCTTTTTTATACTCTTGACGTAAAGCCATCAGACCTGGCATCTCAGCTTCAGCTAACTCTATTTCTTTTCTTCCCCATTCCGCTAAAGTAATGTCCTTAACTTTAAATGGAACGTATGGTATTGTATTGGTTTGCATATCTTTTTTATTTTTTACATTCGTCCTACAAAAGTACTTTTACAATTTCAAAAGGCAAAGGTAATGATAACTTAATATATTGTATGCCTCTTTACAAAACTATAACAGTAAACCCAAGTACCAAGGTATACATTTGGAAGATTACAGAGTCTGAAAATGAACTTTCCATAGATATTGACCTTACCAATAAATGCCAGCTTAGGATGAATGGCATGAAGTCTGAACTGCACAGGAGAGGATTTTTAAGTATACGCCACTTAATGGGAGTAGCAGGTTATGTGGATAGCGATCTTTTTTATGACCAGGCAGGAAAGCCGCATCTGAAAGATGGAAATCATATCTCCATAACACATTCATATCAATTTACAGGAATAATTGTTAGTCAGAAATATGAGGTTGGGATTGATATCGAGAAACAAAGAGATAAAATAATTCGTATTGGGCATAAGTTTACAACTATAGAGGCTTATGCCAATATTGAAGACGCAAAAGAAATCGTTAAAAAACTAACAATCATTTGGGGGGCCAAAGAGTCCCTTTATAAGATATATGCCACCCATGGGTTGAGTTTTATAAATCATATTTATATAGATGATTTTATAAATACCAGTAATACTACTAAAGGTATTATCAGTTATGATAGACGCACATCTGAGTATGATATTACTTTTCTGGAATTTGAAGGATTTACCTGTGTCTATGCAATTAATAAAGCAGTACAATAAAGAATACCTGAGATTTAATTTATTAATTATGAACATATCTGTTGAACTGACCTTAACACCACTTCAGGATGATTATGAAGAGCATATAATTAGCTTCATAAAAAAATTACGTGTCTCCGGGTTTACGGTATTGGAAAACCCTTTGAGCACACAGGTTTATGGAGATTATGATGATATAATGAAATTACTTATTAAAGAAATTAAACTTGCTTTGGAATTAATCGATAATGGTTTAATGTATATCAAAATCGTAAAAACAGACCGAAGCAATTATGAGCCAGATTTTTGATTGGGTTTTTGCACAGTACCAGGACACCCCTGCGTTTCTAATCATCCTTGAAATGATTGGCGTTGTTTTCGGGTTTTTAAGTGTATGGTATGCAAAAAGAGAAAACATCCTTGTATTTCCTACCGGAATAATCAACACAGGTATCTTTGTATATATTCTTTGGGTATATGGGTTATTGGGAGACATGCTTATTAATGCTTATTATTTTTCCATGAGTATTATAGGCTGGTACTTATGGACGAGAAAAGTAGATGCTGACCATTTTATTCCAATAACAAGAACGAACAGGCTAGAGAAGAAATGGTCCGTATTACTGTTTGTTAGCGCTGTTGTTTTTGTTTCACTGGTATATACCTTATTTGATAAATTTAATAGTTGGACAGCCTATGTTGACACGCTTACAACAGCCATTTTCTTTGTAGGGATGTGGCTTATGGCCAAAAAAAAGTTGGAAAATTGGACCTATTGGATTATTGGTGATGTAATTACAGTTCCTTTATATTTGTATAAAGGACTTATTTTTACATCACTTCAATATTTATTATTTACCATAATCGCCATTTACGGCTATATGGCATGGAAGAAAAACTTAAACAAAAGCCCGCTAACATTATTAAAGTAGTTCTGTTTGGGCCTGAATCAACAGGTAAGACAACCTTAGCTCTGAAACTTGCTAATCACTATCAAACAAAGTGGGTGCCGGAATACGCTCGTGAATATTTACAGGAAAAATGGAATAATGAACAAAAAACTTGTGAATCACATGATTTGTTACCTATTGCAGAAGGCCAAATTCGCTTGGAAAATTATTTGACAGGAAAAGCCAATAAACTTCTTATTTGTGATACGGATTTATTGGAGACCAAAGTTTATTCTGAAGCATATTATCTTGGTTATTGCGATCCTGTTTTGGAAAAATATGCTTTGCAGAATACATACGACCTTTATTTGCTAACTTCTATAGATATTCCATGGGAAAAAGACGATCTTCGGGATAAACCTAATGAACGTGAACGCATGTTTCTTTATTTTAAGGAAACATTGGAAAAGTATGATAAGAATTTTATTATTTTAAATGGGGATAATGGAAAAAGGCTTGCATTGGCCATTAAATCTATCGATAAACTACTGGACAAATGATTGAGTTTTCACCAATGGATTTACAACAACTACAGGAAAAAGGAATCTCAAAAGAAAAGATTCTGGATCAGATAGAGACTTTTAAAGAGGGGATACCATTTGTAAGGTTGGAAAAGGCCGCAATAGTTTCAGATGGGATTTTAAAATTAAGTAAAGCTCAGGAGAAAAAATTAGTAAGTAAGTTCGAAGAGCTAAAAAGACTTTTAAGTTTGCTCAAATTTGTTCCTGCATCCGGCGCGGCATCAAGGATGTTTAAATCCCTCTTTAACTTTTTAGAGCATTATGATCCCGGCGTCGAAGATTTAGATGCCTATGTAGACAGATTAAATGATGCTGATTTAGTGACCTTTTTCAAACAAATTAAGAAATTTCCTTTTTACGAGCTTGTTCAAAAACGAATAAAAAATAAAGCCAGTTCAGTAAATGACATCAAATATCTATTTGTAAGTGAAATGTTACTGAAGGAAAGCCTTAATTATGGTTTTTACCCGAAAGGACTTTTACCCTTTCACAATTACGGGAAATTTACTGTTACTCCTTTTGAAGAGCATTTAAAAGAAGCTTCCAGGTATGCTGTTGTAAATAATACAGCAAAATTACATTTTACTATTTCAGAACAACACCAATCCTTATTTTCTGAAGAATTTAAAACCGTTGGCCCCAGGGTATCAAAAGCTACAAAAACGGAATTTGAAGTTACATATTCAAATCAAAAACCTTCTACAGACACTATTGCCGTAACTCCGGATAATGAACCGTTTGAGAAAGATGACGGTTCATTGTTGTTTAGACCTGGGGGCCATGGAGCGCTTATTGAGAACTTAAATGAACAAAATGCCGATATTATCTTTATTAAAAATATTGATAATGTAGTAGTACCTAAGCACGAAGCTGAACTTGCAATTAGCAAGAAAGTACTTGCCGGTTTGCTTTTGGAAGTACAACAAAAAGCATTTTCCTATGCAGATCAGTTGGATAAAAATGACATTAATGGTGAACAATTACACGAAATCAAAACATTTTTAGAAAATGATCTCAATGTTAGGTTTATAGACAGCTTTTCCAGTTTTAGTATCGCAGAGCAATTGGAAATATTAAAAGACAAGATTAACAGACCCATCCGCATTTGTGGGATGGTTAAGAATGAAGGTGAACCAGGAGGAGGTCCTTTTTGGATAAGAGACACACATGATCATATTTCACTGCAAATAGTAGAATCTGCACAGGTGGATACTTCCGATGAAAGCCAGATGGCTATTTTAAATAATTCTACCCATTTTAACCCGGTCGACCTTGTATGTGGAGTCAGAAATTTTAGAGGTGAGAAGTACAACCTCTTGAACTTTGTTGATACTAAACAGGGCTTTATCACCCGAAAAACGGAAGATGGCAAAGAACTTAAGGCTCTTGAATTACCGGGACTTTGGAATGGCGCAATGGCCTTTTGGAATACTATATTCGTTGAAGTCCCCATACTCACTTTTAATCCGGTAAAAACGGTTAACGACCTTTTAAAGCAGGCACATCAGCTAACTTAATTTAGAGAGATCCGCTCTTTTGAAGAAAAGGATTTTTTCTTATTCTAGCCAATTTTAATTATGGGGTTTTAATTATGAAAAATGGAACTACCATCGTAACTTTGTGTCATCTCAAAAGGGGTGCAAACTTCTGAAAAAAAGTATTCAATAAATCTGTTTACATTAAACACGATTTTTAAAATGCTTTCAGGATAAGCTGAGATTATACCCAAGGAACCTGAGCAGGTAATGCTGCTAAGGGAGGCGAAAGTCGCCATTTGGATTTTTTTCTGTCTCTTCAGGAAAAGAAAAAATCATAAAAACTAGAATAGAACCCCTTTTATTCGTCTACAAGAACAACGAATGAAGGCTTTAATTACATTTTTTTTCTTGATTTGTATTGTTACACAAACTTATGCTCAACAACAAGAATCTGATACAACTACCCTTAAAAAGATTGTTTTGGATGAGGTTTTTGTTTCCGCCATACGGGTTACTCAAGAAACGCCTGTAACCTTTTCCAACTTAGAAAAGGTAGAAATAATGCCAAGGAACCTAGGGCAGGATATTCCTGTTCTTATGAACTTTTTACCGGCTGTAGTAACAACTTCAGATGCCGGGGCCGGAGTAGGCTATACGGGCATACGCGTTAGAGGAAGTGACGCCACCCGGATTAATGTTACTATTAACGGAATACCTTATAACGATTCTGAATCACATGGCACGTTTTGGGTAAATTTACCCGATTTTGCTTCTTCTACTGAAAACCTGCAATTACAGCGGGGAGTTGGAACATCAACAAATGGAGCAGCAGCTTTTGGTGCGAGCTTAAATATATTAACAGATGCCACTTCGCTGGAAGCTTATGGACATATTTCCTCTTCCTATGGCAGCTTTAATACGCTGCGTAACAATATTAAGTTCAGTACAGGATTGTTAAATGAACATATTGAAATTTCCGGGAGATTATCCAGAATAACATCTGATGGCTATATTGACAGGGCTTCTTCTAAACTGGATTCCTATTTTTTACAAGGTTCTTATGTTGATGATAATACATTAATTAAAGCACTCCTTTTTGGGGGTCACGAAGTTACTTACCAATCATGGTTTGGCATTGATGCAGAAACTCTTGTCACTGACAGGACTTTTAACCCGGCCGGAATATATACTGATGAAAATGGTAACACTCAGTTTTATGACAGGGAAGAAGATAATTATAAACAAGATCATTTTCAGCTACTCTGGAATGAGAATATTTCACCTTTATGGAGCACAAATATTGCATTTCATTATACCAAAGGACGTGGCTATTTTGAACAATTCAGAGAGGATGATGATTTTGCAACCTATGGATTTTCACCAATAGTGCTTGATGGAGAGGTAGTGAATACCACAGACTTAGTTCGTCGCCGTTGGCTTGATAATGATTTTTACGGAACTGTATTCTCCGCCAAATATGAAAAAGATAGAATAAACCTTATCATTGGTGGAGGGTGGAATTCCTATAATGGAGATCATTTTGGTGAAGTAATCTGGGCGCGTTTTGCGGGAAATACTATGATCAGGGATAGATATTACGATGATGATTCCAAAAAAACAGACTTCAATATGTTTGGAAAAATAAATTATGAGATTACTCAAAATTGGAGACTTTTTGGAGATTTACAATTCAGAAATGTAGGATACAAGGCAAATGGTGATGATACTGGAATGGTAGATGATACATTTAATTTCTTTAATCCTAAACTTGGGGTTACCTATGATCTTAATAATGCAAATAATTTATACTTCTCCTTTGCAGTAGCCAATCGTGAACCTAACAGGAATGACTATGAGAATGGCAATCCTAAACCAGAAAAACTGAATGATTTTGAACTGGGTTGGAGGTATGTCTCATCAACTGTTCAGCTAAATACCAATATTTACTACATGAGGTATAAAGATCAGTTAGTATTAACCGGAGAACTAAATGATGTTGGGGCCCCCCTCCGCGCAAATGTTGGGGACAGTTATCGTCTTGGTTTTGAAGTTGATGCCAGTATAGGCATTGGTAAGCGCTTTAAACTACAACCGAATATAGCACTGAGCACAAATAAAAATATTGATTTTCTTTTTCAGAAAGATGGTGAGTTACAAAACTTAGGAAATACCAATATTGCATACTCTCCTGATATTGTGGTAGGTAATATTCTTAGATATTTGCCAAATGATAAATTTCAAATGTCGTTACTTACAAAATATGTTGGAAAACAATTTATGGGTAATATTGATGCGGAAGGCTCTGTTCTTGAGGACTATTCACAAACAGATTTTAATATACAATACACTTTCAATACAAATTCATTCATAAAAAGCATCGTACTCACAGGACTGATTAATAATATTTTTGACGCCCATTATGTATCCAACGGCTACTTTTTTACTTATGATGATGATTTTTCCAATCCGGGAACTATAACTACAATTGAAGGCGCCGGGTATTACCCACAGGCGGGTATAAACTTTCTATTGGGAGCAACGTTTAACTTCTAAGGTTAACCAGGTAGTAATTTGGCATGTCATTTCTTGTTCTCAGTTGGAAATTACAACGGTTGTTCCATCAAATGAGGTGTTGTAAAATAAAAGGTCATAATAACGTTCACCATCATCAGGCCTGTTTAATTGTTGTCCGGTAAACAGACTATATTCAAAATCTTCACATGAACAAATTACCGTTTGACTATTAAGATCCATTGTAGAACACGCGTTTGGAGCATGATTTGGGCAACTGGCCTCCCAGGCAAAAAACTGGTCAAAACCTTTATTTATGATAAAAACACCTCTTATTCCCACACCCTGGTTTCCAATGAATATAGCATTCCCTGTGTTAGTTAAAGGACTATATAAGGGTAAATTAAGATTAGCTTCAAATCTGAAGCCAACTTCCACCAAATAAGGATTGCGGTTTCCTTCATCTTTACTACAGGCCAGCAGTAAAATAAAAATAAACCAGAAGAATATTCTTTTCATATAATAATGAGATTCAATTAAGATATCTCGAACAAAATTGAACAAAAAATATGTATCTTTGCGTTAAATCCTCTCTAAAAAAGGGGATTTTCTTATCAGTTAAACCTCATTTTGATGAATAACTCCACTTAATGTGTTTATCTTAAATTAGTTACATCAAAATGATTGTTTGAACTAATCCTGCGTTTTCGTAGGATTTATTATTTAATGATTTTGGGCATGTTTTTAATGTTCAATAAACAAGGAAGTTATGAGTAATGTATCATATTACACTTCTGAAGGATTAAAAAATCTCAAAGAAGAATTAAATTACCTGAGGGATGTTGAAAGACCTAAATCTTCACAAGCTATTGCAGATGCGAGAGATAAAGGTGATTTATCTGAAAATGCCGAGTATGATGCGGCTAAGGAAGCACAAGGCTTACTGGAATTAAAGATATCTAAACTGGAGGAAACTTTGTCCAATGCCAGATTAATTGATGAATCTCAACTAGATACTTCTAAAGTTTTAGTGCTTTCAACAGTAAAACTAAAGAACCAACAAAATGGTATGGTATTTAGCTACACCCTTGTAGCTGAAAGTGAAGCGGACTTAAAGGCCGGAAAAATTTCTGTTACTTCACCAATTGGCAAAGGGCTTCTTGGCAAAGAAGTAGGTGACGTTGCGGAAATTACAGTACCCAATGGGACACTAAAATTTGATATTCTTGAAATAAGCAGGAATTAAAAACGATAATTCTTTATATTTAATCCTGTCAATATTGATAGGATTTTTTTATTTAAAACATAATTGGTCGTGGGTAGTATTTTTACTAAAATAATAAATGGCGATATACCGTCTTACAAAATTGCCGAAGATGATAATTATTTTGCCTTCCTGGACATTAATCCAAATGCGGTGGGGCATACCTTATGTGTGCCAAAGAACGAAGTAGACAAAATAATGGATATGGAAGAAGCTGACTATTTGGGGTTAATGGCATTTTCCAGAAGAGTGGGGAAGGCTATTGAAGCAGCTATAGACTGCAAACGAGTAGGGATTACAGTAATAGGTTTGGAAGTGCCCCATGTACACATACATCTTATTCCCTTAAATAAGATGGCAGATGCAACCTTTATGAACAAAATTCAATTATCACAGGATGAATTTGAAGATACTGCTCGGAAAATACGTTCTAAAATGCAATAATACCTGTTTGGAATAGGTAAAATAACACACTGGCAATAACAATAGGTGAGAGTATAATAAAATAAAATAAAGCAGTGAATTTTGTACCAGCTTTTTCCGGATTGACCATTTTTTGGTAATATTCAAAAATTCGCTCAATATCTTCTGTCCATTTAACAGGATAAATTATGCTTTCACATGTATTGCATTTAATTTGATGACTAACCTTTGCGGTAATCTTATGATAAAGCCTTCCAAATAAGTGCTTTTGATAAAACGTAATTTTCATGTCTTGATTAAAGCATTCGGGGCAATTATTCGTTATGTCTGCCGCTTTAATAACAACTAATTTTTCTTTTGCCATTATTGCTGATCTGATTTTATTGATATCTGCATTATAGTACCTTCCTTGCTCGAAGAAAGTACTTTTACCTTTCCTTTATGATACTCTTCAATTATTCTTTTAACGAGAGATAACCCTAAACCCCAGCCTCGTTTTTTTGAGGTGTAACCAGGATTAAAAATGGAATTGAAGTCTCCTTTCGCTATTCCATGTCCAGTATCTGAAATTAATATATTAACATATTTCCCGTCCGGAACTATTTCGATGGCAATATTACCTTTGCCCTTCATGGCGTCTATACCATTTTTGACCAAATTTTCAATGGTCCAATTATATAATGAACGGTTTAATAGAACGGGAAGTTGTTCAACTTTAGAATTAAATGTAAAGTGAATAAGTTTAGAACTTCTGAGTTTTAGATATTCAAAGGCACTCCTGGTTTCTTTAACAATGTCGTGTTCTTGAAGTTTTGGAAGGGAACCTATTTTGGAAAAACGGTCTGTAATGTTCTGCAGTCTGCCAATATCTTTCTCAATTTCTTTAGTAATATCCGGATTTATTTGTTCACTTTTTAATAGTTCATTCCAACCAAGAAGTGAGGTTAGCGGGGTGCCAATCTGGTGGGCTGTTTCCTTTGCCATTCCCGCCCAAAGTTTGTTTTGTTCAGATGCTTTATTGGTTTTAAAGAAAAAGAAGATAACCGCGGCAAACAGAAATATGATTAATAAAAGGGCAATAGGATAGTATTTTAATTTATTTAGTACTTCCGAATTACCGTAATAGAGTGTAGCTAATTGCTCATCGTTATAATCAATAGAAATAGGTGTATTTTCTGCCTCAAACTTTTTTATTTTTTTCTTTAAATAAAGAGTATCAACAACTAATTCTTCAGGCATGTTATTGGTTCTTATGGACCCATCCATATTTACCAGAATCATTGGCGTTGAGGTATTGTTTTGAAAGATTTTAACGTGTAGATTTCCCAAATCCCTGTCCTCTGAAGACTGTAATAATTCGGACTGAGCTGTAGCCCATATCTCCATCTTATGGCGCTCTTCTTCCTTGAATTTTTTAAAAAAACTATTGGTATTCCAAAGAATAAGACTCACAATAACAAAAGATGCTATTAATAGAAATAGATTCGAAGTCTTCTTTTGGGAATTAAAATTCATCCTAGCGGTTAATTGGCATTAAAGATAACTGAAATTGACCTAAAATGTTGTGTTCTACAAGTGAGTTAAAGTTTTAAATGGGACACAATTTACATACCTTTGTATTGATGCAAAAAGCTATATCCCTAATACCTTCTGAGATTACTACCGGGCAGTTACACTCTTACCTTTTAGGTGCTGTTGGGCCAAGACCAATCGCCTTTGCAAGTACTATAGACGAACAAGGAATACCAAACCTGTCGCCCTTTAGTTTTTTTAATGTTTTTAGCGCAAATCCACCTTTATTGATATTCTCACCCGCAAGAAGAGTGCGTGATAATACAACTAAGCATACACTGGATAACGTACTTAAAATTAAAGAAGTAGTTATCAATATTGTAAATTACAAGATGGTTCAGCAAATGTCGTTGACAAGTACGGAATATGGTCAAGAGGTAAATGAATTTATAAAGGCCGGATTAACTATGTTAGATTCGGATTTGGTTAAACCATTTAGAGTTGCAGAATCTCCCGTCCAGTTTGAATGTAAAGTAACAAAGGTTGAGGCTTTAGGCAAGAAAGGGGGAGCTGGTAATCTGGTTTTTGCAGAAGTTGTTAAAATGCACATCCAGGAATCAATTTTAGATGAAAACGGCTCAATTGACCAATTTAAAATTGATCAGGTTGCCCGAATGGGAGGTAATTGGTATAGCAGGGCTAATAAGGGTATGTTTGAGGTTCCAAAGCCACTTTCCAAGCTTGGAATAGGAGTTGATAATATACCTAAAGAAATAAGATTAATGAAAATGCTTACTAGGAACGATTTGGGCTTATTGGGAAATGTTGAAAGAATCCCCGATAAAAATGACATCGAAGAATTTGTAGCAACAAATGATCAAATTAGATCAATGGTCCAAAATAAAGATTCAAAAGAACTACATAGAATAACAAGAGAATATTTAGATAATAAAAAAATACTTTCAGCATGGAAAGTATTGCTAATAAATACTGATTTAAATGGAAATACAAGGAAAAATTAAAATGATTGATGAGACTAAAACCTTTGGTAATAACGGTTTTAGAAAAAGAGAGGTGGTTATTACTACTGAAGAACAGTATCCCCAACATATATTGGTAGAATTTGTTCAGGATAAATGTGACTTGCTTAATAAGCATAATGTTGGAGAAACTGTAAAAATTAGCATTAACCTGAGAGGAAGAGAATGGACAAACCCGCAGGGGGAGGTTAAATATTTTAATTCTGTTCAAGGATGGCGAATTGAAACTTTACAATCCGATCAAGTGGATAGTGGAATACCACCGGTGCCTCCAATTGAGGCATTTGAACCGGCCGAAGAACTAAATGAAGAAGATCATGATGATCTGCCTTTTTAGATAGGAGCTCTTTTCAACTAAAGAATATTATTAGGTTGACGGGTAATTTTAAGAACTGTTAAACTTGAAAAACAATAATGCGGATATTTACTTTTTAACAGATCTGTTGGAATTTCCTTCGACGGAAAAGGCCAATGCGGAAGGATTGCTGGCAGTTGGCGGGGATTTATCTCCTGAAAGATTATTACTGGCATATAAATCAGGGATATTTCCCTGGTTTAATGACGATTCTCTTATCTTGTGGTGGAGCCCCGATCCCAGGATGGTCTTATTTCCTCAAAAAATCAGGATTTCTAAAAGTATGCGACAAATTTTGTCGGATAAGAGATTTACTTTAACCAGGAATAGATGCTTTAAGGAAGTAATGGAAGCCTGCGCCGAAATAGAGAGAATGGGGCAGGAAGGCACCTGGATTACCAATAGTATGAAAGAAGCGTATTTACGATTGCACGATCTGGGGTTTGCTAAGTCATATGAGGTTTGGGAAGACAAGAAATTAGTTGGCGGGCTGTACGGCATTGATCTGGGACACGTATTTTGCGGTGAAAGTATGTTTTCTGAGGCAAGCAATGCATCTAAATTTGCATTTATAAAATTAGCCAAGGACCTTAAAAAAGACAACTATAAATTCATCGATTGTCAGGTTTATACCAAGCATTTGGCAAGTTTAGGTGCTGAAGAAATCCCGAGGAAAGAATTCTTAAAATTATTGCAGGAAAGTATTTAAGATCCTAAGAAAAGGTAGTCTAGTTTGAGTCCGGTAAGGTTGGTATTTGATATCTTTAGAGTCCAGATTAATTACAAGAATAATTATTGTAAAGAAATTAGTTTACCTAACGTTCTGTGTGCAAATAGAAATCGTTATTTTCTGATTAATAGAGGACATGATCATAGTTGACCGGAAGAGATTCTCTCATTTTTATAAAATCTCCCTGCGCTCCAAATAATATTTCAAAGTCTGCACGATCATCCTGTATTTTACCCCGTACCATTAATTCATAATTTAAGGAAGGAATCAAAAGATTTTGGAATGCATTATTTAAGGTAGTTTCTACAGATTCATGAGAGGTAATGTGATACTGTTGCTGCATCTTTCTAATTTTAAACTTATTAAACTTTTCATTAAGGAGCTTTGTGATCAGTGCCCATGAATCCTCGGGGATGTCGATTTTATTAATAAGAATTACGATATTTTCCAATTTACCAGATTCATTAAAACCAAGTCCGTAATATAATTTATCTTTTTTAAACCTGGCTTTATAACTAATTTTTGTAGTATCTGTTTCCTTATAAAAACGAATCTTTTTAGCGTCCTGCAGTTTCTCTTTTATGAAATCGTGTGCAGTCTCAGGGAATTGATTTTTTTTAATACGGCGTTCCCGCTCTACCTTCACCTGAGAATTAACTATTAAAAACTGAAATAAGACTAAAATTAATACTAGTAAACGCCTATACCTCCTCATATCTAAAACAATTTACTTCGTGATCATTAACCATTCCCGTAGCCTGCATATGGGCATATACCACTGTACTGCCAACAAATTTAAAACCACGCTTCTTTAAGTCCTTGCTCAGAACATCCGAAAGTGTCGTTTTCGCAGGGTTATCCCTATGATCTGCAAAACTATTTTTTATGGGTTTCCCGTTTACAAAACCCCATATATAATCGCTAAAACTTCCAAATTCTTTCTGTACTTCAAGAAAAGCCTGGGCATTGGTAACTGTAGCCTTAATTTTAAGTTTGTTGCGAATGATACCGGCATCTTGTAGTAAAGCGTCAATTTTGGATTGGTCGTAGGTTGAAATTTTTTTATAATCAAAATGGTCAAATGCTTTCCTAAAATTTTCCCGTTTCTTTAGCACAGTAAGCCAGCTTAGCCCGGCTTGAAAGGTTTCAAGGACAAGAAATTCAAATAAGGTGGTGTCATCTTTTACCGGCACACCCCATTCTTCATCATGATAAGCTTCGTAAAGTTTATTACCCAAACACCAGCCACATCTGTGAATTTTCATTAGTTCTAATCTTTTAAATAAAGATATGGCATAAATCTGAATAGTATTAAATAAACAAGGAGAGCGAAGATCAAAAAATTCATAATTAAAAAAAATTTAGGGCGACAAAATTATTGTTATTAAAAAGTAGAAGAAATATTGTTAGGCTTTCGTATTTCTTTCGACTTTTGCCAAATGATAAACACAGAAAAACATAAACTAAAGGAAAAAATAATTGAATCTTCTTTAACCGGTGCATATAACTACCAGGAGTACCGGGACCTTGTAGATGAATTCGCCTCAAAGGGTAAAACTACAGGCACTGAACAAACAGAATCTCTTATAGACTATACGCAATTAAATAGTAAGCGTATGAAGCGATGGGATAAAACATTTCATTTGCCAGACTCTATAAAAAAAAGAATTAAAGAATGGGAGGTACCAATTTTATGGCTCGTTTTAACCGAAAGTTGGTGCGGTGATGCGGCACCTTCAATACCTGTAATGAATAAAATAGCAGAATCATCTCCTAAAATTACATTCAAGTTACTATTGCGGGATGAAAATCCCGAATTAATGAATCTTTTTCTTACTAATGGTAGCTTGTCTATCCCCAAACTGATCATGCTTGATGAACAACGTTTGGAAGTTTTAAATTCCTGGGGTCCAAGACCCACTAATGCAACTAAAATGGTTGAAGAGCATAAACAAGAAAATGGGGTACTTACGCCTGAATTTAAGCAAGATTTGCAGCTTTGGTATAATAAAGACAAAGGGCAAAATATTCTGGATGATCTAATGGAATTACTTACTTTGAAATAGGTAGGTAATAGTTCCTTTTTGTGTAACTCTTGAGGCTGAACTAAATTTTGCTTTTAGGGCATAGGAAATGGCGTTATCAACAAGACAGCCATTGGATGTATTAGAGCTTTTTGCATTAAAATTAGCGTCAATAACATAGCCTAAAGCATCTACTTCAATATTCACCACAACTCTACCCCCCTCAATACAGGTATAAATTGGTGGCGGAAGTAAATAATTAGAACGATCAACTAGCGAATATGAAATGGAAGTCTTTCTTTTTTCAAGCTTATTTGTGAATTCTTTTTTCTTAGCCTCTACTTCCTCTAATTGTTGTTTTTTTTCTTCTCTTTTTTTTACGAGATCCTTAAGGCTGGCTGCATATCCTGAATCTGAATTCAAAAATTCTTTGAATTCATCTTCATTCATTGAAGCTTCTTTTTCTTCTAATAGTTCTTCAAGTGTTTTTAGAGGTTCCGGTTCTTCCAAGCTAGATTTGGCTGTTTCGTTAAAAGCCATATGACTTTTTATAGGATCTGCTTTTGCCATCTCTTCCTGCTTTTCCAATTCTTCAATTATTTTTTCAAGCTCCTCGTCGGCCAAACTTATTTCAATTATATACTCTTCCTGTTCCTTAGATCCCAAGTGAATATTAAAGAGTAATAATATCACTATCGAAAGAGAGAAGAAGGTAATTATAAGAGAAAGCTGACTTCGATTCAGGTCCATATTTCTATAACCAATTTTTTAATAATATATTTCACTCAATAGCTCATTTTAAAGGTGTTAAACATTCATCATTTCTTTAAAATTTGCCGGTGTCACCGCATTATTTACGTTATAATCGCCTATTTTGGTTCTTCTAAGGGATGATAAGTGACCTCCGGAATTCAGTTCTTTTCCGAAATCATGGGCGATAGATCTTATATATGTGCCCTTACTACATTGTATCCTGAATCGTAATTCGGGCAGATCTATATCCAAAATCTCAAATTTCAAAATTTCAACAAGCCGGGCTTTAATCTCTAATTCCTTACCTTCTCTTGCATATTCATACATACGCTTTCCATCTTTTTTCAATGCTGAAAAAACAGGAGGTTTTTGAGCGATTTTACCAAGAAACAAAGCTTTTGTCTTATGAATTAATTCATGAGTGATATGATCTGTTGAATATACATTATCCACTTCTGTCTCCAGGTCGTAAGAAGGAGTTGAACTGCCTAATGTTATGGTACCCTCATATTCTTTTGACATACCTTGAAATTCATGAATCCGCTTCGTGAATTTCCCAACACAAATTAATAAAAGTCCACTGGCAAGGGGATCTAAAGTTCCGGCATGGCCTACCTTAATTTTTTTTAATTGGAATCTTTTTCTAATCGCCCATTTTAAAGCATTAACGGCCTGAAAAGAAGACCAATTTAAAGGCTTGTCAATTAGAATAAGTTGTCCCTCTAAAAAATCTTCCTTGGTTTTCAAGATAATAATTTAAGTAAAAAGATACATAATTAAGGGCTTAACCCCAAAGGCCAAAACCTATGGCAATGCATCCTACAATAAAACAGTAGATAGCAAAGTAACTTAACTTGCTTTTTTTTACGAGTTGAATCATCCAGGTGCAGGCTGCTAAACCTGCTATAAAAGCAGCTACAAAACCAGCACCCATAGCAATAGTTTGCTCACTTTGAAATTGGAGTTCTCCACCAATAATATCTTTGGCCATTTTACCGATTATGAGGGGTACGACCATTAAAAATGAGAATCGGGCAGCTTTAGTCTTATCAACACCCAGCAATACGGAAGTGGATATTGTGGCACCACTCCTGGAAATACCTGGTAAAATGGCAATTGCCTGCGAAACACCTATGACAAAAGCATTTAAATATGTTACCTTTTTCTGAGTTTCTCTAGCCTTATCCGCTAAGTATAGGAGTAAAGCGGTAATAAGAAGCATATAGCCTACAAAGGCTACATTACCGCCAAAAAAGCCTTCCAGCTGCTTTTCAAACAGTAATCCCACAATTCCTGCAGGGATCATAGATATAATAATCTTTAAAGAAAAACGGGATTCTTCGTTCCATTTAAATTGAAATAACCCTTTGATAATTACCCATACGTCTTGCCTAAAGACCACAATTGTACTTAGAGCCGTGGCAAAATGTAACACAACAGTAAACAAAAGACTTTCCTGCGGGATAGAGTTATCGCCCAAAATTGCTTTTCCTAATTCGAGATGACCGCTGGAAGATACAGGTAAAAATTCGGTCAATCCTTGTACGATACCAAGGATAATTGCGTCTAAGATTTCCAATTAATTTTTTTTCTTCTTGTGAGGATTTAGTAAGATGGCATATATTTCGATCCCTAAACCTATAAGGACCAGTGTTGGTGCCAATCGAATTCTCCTGAAGTTATATATATCGGGGTTAAATACATTGGGGTCATCACTGCCACCTCCACTCATTAATATAAAACCAAGGGCCATACATGCGAGTCCTATAAACATAAAGAGATAATTTCTTCTCTGGAATATAAATTCAGGCTTTGGAGGTTGACCTTGTTTATTTTTTATTTTTTGACTCATGCTGTAAATTTAATAATATAAATCATCTGTTCTGAGATTAAGAAAACGCTGGGTTGCAAAATATGTGCTTATTAACGAAATAAGGACACCTAAAACAAAAACACCAACAAAAAGGATACTCAATATCATAAAGTCTTGTAAAAGGTTTAATTCGGGGAAATTCATGTCAACATAATAGAGAACAGTACCCAATACAATGAGTGCTAATAATGAACCCAGCATTCCTAATTTAATATTTGTCCAAATAAAAGGCCTTCTGATAAATCTTTTTGTAGCGCCCACCATTTGCATTGTTTTTATAATAAAACGTTTGGAATAAATGGATAGACGTATTGAACTATTAATTAATAACACAGCTATGATTGTAAATACGGCACTAGCTATTAATATCCAGAAGGAAATCCTTTTTACATTATCTGTAAGCAGCGTAATAAGAGGCTTATCATAACTTACTTCTTCTACATAGTCCTTTTTGGCCAATTCTGATGCAATTTCCTCTACTTGTTCAGTAGACACAAAATCAGCTTTTAAAGCCACATCAATTGAATTTTTTAGAGGATTATAACCCAAAAAGTCGAGGAAGTTTTCACCAATTTCCGCACTGTGCAACTCAGCTGCTTCTTCTTTGGAGACATAGACAGCAGATTTAGTATAATCTGACATTACCAGGCTTTTTTGCAACTGATCAACTTCAACTTCCTTTGCATTGTCCTTTAAGAAAACAGATATTTTAATTTGTTCTTTAAAATGATCTGCCAATTTTTTAGTGTTTAGTACTAAAAGCCCTAAAACACCCAATAAAAAAAGCACAAGCCCAATACTCAAAACCACTGAGAAGTAGGAAGAGATCAATTTGCGTTTTTGATAGCGTTCAAAAGATTTGCTCATAGTGGCATATGAATACGTAAAAATAGGAAAGTAAATTGAATAAACTTATTTTTGCGCGGTATCGGTTATAAACAAAAATTATGAATTATAATTTTAGGGAGATTGAGGCCAAATGGCAG
>CAZHWD010000142.1:0-63042 GCA_964536335.1 uncultured Eudoraea sp.
ACCGGGATGAGATGCGTATTGGGCGTTTTATATATATAAAACGCCCCAAGTGATGAAAACGATTGTAACTTTAATTTTTGTTCTTTTTATCGGAGTAGCTGCTCAAGCTCAGGATTCTAAAGTTGATACCAAAGTAGAAACAATAGAAATGAGTATAGTTACTTCAACAACTAAAGAAAACACTGTTGCTCGTTTGTACAAAAACAAGAATAGCCGAGTAAAGAAAGCTTTATCTTTTACTACAAAAAGAAACAAAGCTAAATTGGCTTAATTCTTAAGTTTTTCTTTTAAATGCTTTTCATTTAGGCCAAGAGATATTTCTCGACAAGCATACATCCCACATAAAAGGAAGCGATAATGATCCAGACAATTTGTGGAATCATCCATTTATATTCCTTAATTGGTAGTTTCCTGAGTTTTTGCATATAGGCTACTGTGGACCATAAGGTAATCAGATTGCCCAAAAAGGCAACTTCTAACTGGTTAAAGAGAAATGTATAGAGTGGATATAACCATACCAAAATCAACAAGAAAACCCCGAATTGGAAGATTGGATGTTTCCTCCCTTCTGTTTCATATACTTTATAAAGAAGCCAGAACATGATGATGGTAAGTAGAATCCACACTGTGGCAGCAGCAGAATCTATCCAGGAAAGTGCATTGATGATATTTTCCATATTATATTTATTGAAGGGTGTTTAAAGTTTTATTGGTCAATACCGGTTCCAATACTTCCCATACATTATTAGCCACTATTTTTTGTCCTTCCAAGGTAGGGTGAATACCATCTTCCTGGTTTAATTCAGGAATACCTGCAACATTGTCCAGTAAAAAAGGGATAAGATGAGTTTCGTTCTTCTCTGCAAGTTCAGGGAAGATCCTTCTGAATTCCGTTGTATACTCCTGGCCCATGTTTGGCGGTATCTGCATCCCTGCAAGGATGATAACTGTATCAGGATTTTTCTCTTTAACTGAATCTACAATGGCCTGCAAGTTTAGCCGGGTCTCATCTAAAGGTATACCCCTCAAGCCGTCATTGGCTCCTAATTCCAAAATAAACACATCCGCTTTTTGATTTAACACCCAGTCAAGCCTGTTCCTGCCACTGGCTGTTGTTTCACCACTTAGCCCGGCGTTTATAACTGCGTAATTTAAATTTAGGGAATCCACAATTTGTTGAATTATTGCCGGAAAAGCCTCCTCCGTGTCAAGACCGTAACCAGCGGTAAGGCTATCACCAAAGAACACAATAACCTTGCTAATATCGGTTTTATCGGCACTATTTTCCGTTTGCTCGGTTGTAACAGAAGAATTTCCAGTAGTTTGACCAGACTTTCCTCCACAAGCCACCAATAGTAAAAACACTAAAAAATAACGAAACTTTAAGAGGGTCTTCATGGTTAAAGGGTCTAAAAGTCGAAATCATTTCCTTATTTTGCTGCGTCGTTGCAAACAAAATTTAATTTCTACCAATGTCAAAGATATTAAACGTTGACCAACTGGGGAAGACCTATTCCAGTGGTTCTAAAAAACTAACTGTTCTGGATGCTATTTCCTTTGAAATAGAGGAAGGGGATACCTTTGCCATTGTTGGTCCTTCGGGAAGCGGCAAGACCACCTTATTAGGGCTTTGTGCAGGTTTAGATGAGCCCGATTCAGGTTTCATAGAACTTTGCGGCACTAGAATTAACGAATTAAGTGAAGATCAACGTGCCCTTTTACGCAATAAAGAAGTGGGGTTTATTTTTCAGGATTTTCAGTTGCTTCCCACACTAACTGCACTGGAGAATGTAAGTGTTCCGTTAGAATTGCAAGGGGTTAAGGATGCAAGGAAACAGGCAATGGAACTTTTACAGAAAGTAGGGCTGGCCGATAGGTCGCACCATTATCCCTCGCAGTTATCAGGTGGTGAGCAACAGAGGGTTGCTCTGGCAAGAGCTTTTAGTAATAGGCCTTCTATCCTTTTTGCCGATGAGCCTACCGGTAACCTTGATGAAGAAACTGGAGAAAAAGTTATAAGACTACTTTTTGAACTTAATAAAGAAGCAGGTACTACTTTGGTTATTGTAACACACGATCTCGACCTTGCAAAACGTACTCAGCATATTCTTAGGCTTAAAGGTGGAAAGATTGCTACTAACGAAAGCACAGTTATCTCGTGAAAAAGCAAAAAGAAACCTCATCTGTGGCAGGTACAGGCTGGCTTTTTAAAATGGCATGGCGAGATGGAAAGGCGAGTGGGGGCAGACTTATTTTGTTTATGGCCTCTATCATACTAGGCATTACAGCACTAGTTTCAATCCAATCTTTTAGTGATAATCTTAAAGAAAATATTCGTCTCCAGTCCAAATCACTTATGGGAGCCGATTTTATTATAGATTCAAGACAACTTCCGAATGAAAGAGTGCAGGAAATTATAGATTCATTAGGAGGAGCAAAGGGTATGGAAGTAAACTTTGCATCTATGGCAGCATTTCCAAAGAATGGAAGTAGTAAACTAGTACGTGTAAGGGGACTTGAAGGTGATTTTCCACTTTATGGGGAATTAGAGACTAAGCCCGCAGATGCGGCAACGGCATATATTTCTAAAGAAGGAGCCCTTGTAGACGCTACTGTAATGCTGCAGTTTGAATTAGAAGTCGGAGATATAATCAAAATTGGCGATGCTAGTTTGCCAATTACGGGTACACTTATATCTGCACCCGGTAACAGTGCATTTGCCAGTTCTGTGGCACCTCCGGTTATTATTCCATTTGGCATTATTGAACGAACTGGGCTATTGCAGGTTGGGAGTCGTCTGGACTATAACTACTATTTTGTTGCTCCTCCTGAGATGGACCTCGATGCTCTTGACAAAGAACTCGACCCTATTTTGGATGCTGAGAATGCAGATCTGGATACACATACATCCGGGAGCAGACAAATGGGTAGATCCTACGGAAATGTTGGTAAATTTCTGAACCTGGTAGCATTTATTGCTCTTTTATTGGGCTGCGTGGGGATTGCAAGTTCCGTACAAATCTATATAAAAGAAAAATTAAGGTCGGTAGCCGTACTTAAATGTATGGGTGCCAGCCGAAGACAGACTTTCCTGATCTATTTGATTCAAATAGCGGGTATGGGCCTTCTGGGTGGTATTATAGGAACGATTGGGGGAATACTACTGCAACTGACATTTCCAAGTCTGCTTCAAGGGTTTTTACCTTTTGAAGTGCAATTGTCATTGGCGCCTCAACCCATTATAATGGGTTTATTACTGGGGGTGTTTATGTCTGTTCTTTTTGCATTATTACCACTTCTGAATACCTGGTATGTCTCTCCATTGCAGGTACTACGCATTCAGGAAGCACCCGAGGAGCGTCCTCGAAAAGCCAGGGCGCTTGTGTTAACAGGAATATTAATCTTCGTTTTCCTGTTTTCTCTTTGGCTTTTAGAAGACCTGCGTTATGCCCTAGGTTTTGTGATAAGTATTGCGGTAACTTTCTCCATATTGGCCGGTGTTGCCACGCTTTTTATGAAAGGAATTAAGAAATACTTTCCTTCCTCCTGGGGATTTACCTCAAGACAGAGCCTGTTAAACCTTTTTCGGCCTAATAATCAAACCATGGTATTATTGGTGGCAATTGGAGTTGGGGCTTTTTTAATTAGCACCCTCTATTTCACTAAGGATATGCTGTTAGCTATGGCACAGCTTGAGAACAATAGTAATAGTCCTAACATAATTCTGTTGGACGTTCAAAGTGAACAAAAAGAAGATGTAGCAAATAGTCTAACCCCTAAAGGCCTACCGGTATTGGATAATATTCCTATTGTTACAATGCGCATACATACCATTAAAGGACGGGCTGCGAATGATCTTAGACAGGACACAACCCTGACAATGAACAAATGGGTTTTAAATCATGAATTCAGGGTTACATACCGCGATACCATGATTTCTTCAGAAACCCTTACTGAAGGCGAGTGGGTACCTGAAATTCCAAAAGAAGGTCTTATCCCTATTTCCATAGCTGATAATATTGCAAGAGATGCTGAAGTTGTAGTTGGCGATACAATTGTTTTTAATGTACAGGGCGTTCTGATGGAAACCGTTGTGGGTAATATTCGCGCCGTGGACTGGGCAAGAATGCAACCTAATTTTAACCTGGTCTTTCCTAAAGGAGTGTTGGAAAATGCCCCACAGTTTCATGTTATAACGACGAATGCTCCCAATGCGAAGGCTTCAGCCAACCTCCAGCGAGAATTAGTTCAAAAATTCCCTAATATCTCTGTGCTCGATTTGCGGCAAATTGTAACGCTCATAGAGAATGTCCTTGATAAGATTGCATGGGTGATTAACTTTATGGCCTTTTTTAGTATCCTTACCGGTATTATTGTATTAATAGGAGCCGTGCGAACTAGTAAATACCAGCGCATAAAAGAAAGCGTTCTACTACGTACTCTGGGAGCAAAAAGCAAACAAATTCTACAAATCACGGCACTTGAATACTTTTATTTGGGCGTGTTGGGAAGTGGTATAGGCATATTACTATCACTGATAAGCAGTCAGTTACTGGCCAGCTTTGTATTTAAAGCACCATTTGTGCCTTCTCTAGTACCCTTTTTAATATTGCTACCCGGGATAACGATACTTGTTCTCTTAATTGGTCTTAGCAACAGCAGGAGTGTATTAAACAGCCCGCCTTTAGTTGTATTACGCAAGGAAGGGAGGTAGGTAAGAGGCTTAAAAATAAGAAATGATTTCTCAAGCGTTGCTTCGCCACTCATAGCGAAATGACCTGGTTGGTTTTAAAGTAAGCCAATGTTGTCCAATTCTGTCATTTCGAACCCAACGAAGTGGGTGTGAGAAATCTTGTTTATTCAAATTCCGTCTTGAAATGGTATTTGTAAAAACCAGTGACTAAATAAAACTTAAAAAAAGCAATAAACTTTTACATTTTATTGTGACTTTTTCAGTGCTTTATTTCTTAATTATCTCAATTATTCTTGTATAATCCATTTACAAACCCGGCTTAATTACCCAAAATACCGATGAAGGGTTTTTTGCTTCAATTCTTTTCATCCGAAATTTTTATCGCTTTACCGCAAATTTTCCCAGCTACCGAAAAATAAGGCGCTTTCAGCGATTTATACCCTAAGGATATCACTTTTTGTAGTTATTTTATTATACCCAAATCTAATAGCATGAAAGCGTTTTTAACCTTAGTACTTATACTTTTATTCGGAGCTGTTGCTCTGGCCCAAAAAACTACCAACTATGGAAAAGTTCAAACATTTCAAATGGATATTGTTCTGGATTATAGCCTTCCTGTTTCTTTCAATAGTGGGCAAATTGAGGCAGCAAAAGAAGACACTGTTACGCGCTTATACAAATTCAAGAATACAAGAGTAAAAAAAGCTTTGGCTTTTTCAACTAAAAAAAATAAATCCAAATTAGCTTAATCCCCAAACCTATGATACTATTTTTTCTATTATTACCCGTTGCACTTTTAGTAAGTTATGTGATTGTTTTTCCTAAAACCAAAGGTGTTTTAAGACCTATTAAAGTACCGACAGGACGAAGATAAGTCCTCCATATTTACTTTAAACAAAACAAGAGTCGATTAATCCGACTATTATTCCTGAATTCCAGGTTGTTTAATCTGATAATTCAAACGCTTTTTTTCTGCATCCACCATTTGCTTTACTTCCTGAAGTAGTGCTTTGGCATCGTAGATTATACCATCTTTTATGGTGTATTTTACCCCACCAACACGTACAACTTCATTATCTTTAGTAAGTTTTATGGCACCCGTCCCATATAGTACTTTCAGGTTTTCTAAAGGATTTTCAGTTACAACAACAAAATCGGCGAGTTTTCCAACAGTAACCGTACCAATTTGATCATCCATCCCAAGGGCTTCTGCTCCGTTTAAGGTTGCTGAACGAATAATCTCTAAAGGATGAAATCCAGCTTCCCGTAACAATTCCATTTCACGGATATAAGCAAAGCCATAGAGCTGAAAGATAAAGCCCGAATCCGAACCTGTGGTTACCCGGCCACCTCTATTCTTATATTCATTTACAAAGGTCATCCAGAGCTCGTAATTCTCCTTCCAGGCTACTTCCTGTTCGGTACCCCAATAATGCCAATAGGAGCCATGACTTATTTTGCTGGGCTGGTAGAAATCCCATAATGAAGGCAACGTATAGTCTTCGTGCCATTCAGCCCTTCGTGCCCTTTGAAGGTCTCTGCTGGCTTCATAAATATTAAACGTTGGATCTAGTGTAAAATCTAAGGAGATAAGTTCGTCCATAACTTTATTCCAATGTTCAGAATAAGGTTTTGCAGCTTGTCGCCAAAGTTTACCTGCCTCTTCAAAGCGGTCCTGTTCATTATTGTAGTTGTAGTCCAGAGGATAATCCTGCACCGTACGGTCTTCAAAAAGTGCTTCTGGCAGGCCGTACCAGTGCTCCATGCTTGTTAAACCTGCCCTGGCTGAATGTAGTACATTCCATCTGGCCACATTAAGCTGGGCATGATGACAAGCTGATCGTAAGCCTAAATTTTTGTTTTCATCTAAAGCAGCGGTCATAATTTCCGGAGGTGCCCCAAAAAATTTAATACCGTCAGCACCTTTTTTGGCATTATTCCGCACCCATTCACGTGCCATTTCCGGAGTGCTTATAGTGGCATCACTACCTTGTCCAAATCCAGTATAGGCTAGAATACGGGGTGCTACAATTTCATTTTTAGCACTTTTTCTTTTTAAATCTAAAGTAAAATCCACCCCCCGGCCGCTAGGTTCGCATACCGTGGTAATTCCATGAGCCATCCAGAGTTTAAAAACATAGTCTGGTTCTGCGCCCTGGGCTTTTCCTCCAATATGTCCATGCATGTCTACAAAACCCGGAAGCAAATACATGCCTTCGCAGTTTAATTCTTTGCCTCCTGGTTTTAATTGTGGACGGTCTGAATCTTTTATGGTAACTCCCGGATAGCCCACTACCTTTATACTTTTAATACGATTGTTTACCACTTCTATATCTACGGGCCCCATTGGCGGTGCCCCATTACCATTAATAAGGGTAACACCTCTTATGATAAGTTGAGAAAATGGCCCATCTCCCATCTTGCTTTGTGCAAGTATTGAAAAATTGGAACATATGATGAGAACTAATAGGGTAAACACATTTTTGTTCATACTATTCTTTTTGTTTTGGAACATTAATTTTATCTCCCAAAAATAAGGCGTTAAGAAATAATTTGTTGGTGCCATACCATGATCCCCGGAAATTTGGATTATCCGCGAACAAAACCACTCTGCCGCTGCCTAGGGGACTTACTATAAGTGAAGCGGAAGATTTTAAAAATTCTTCGCTGTTCTTTTTACTTATGTACCCATCTATAAGGGCATTCCTGGAGTACTTCGCTACTGTGGAATATTCATTTCTACTTGGTGAAAGCCATACGTTATTGTTTTTGTAGACAGGAATGTCTGCATCTCTGTAGCCAAAAGCCAGCGGATGAGTAACATCCAGATCGGCCTTCAGGATAATACCTTGCAGTTTTTCTTTACCCAGGTTCTCATCGGCATCAACGTATGGTTTTCGCAATACTGCTTTGGTAGAATCTATCACGGATTTGGTAAGTTTCTCCTTAACAAGTTTTTTATCGATGGCCCATTCGGAGGCTGTTCCAATTGTAATAAGGGTATTCCCCTTTTTAACCCAGTCTGAAAGTTTGGTCCGCTGCTTCTCTGTAAGGCTATACTTGCCCGAAACCATCACCAATGTATTGTAGTCGTCTAGCTTTGCCTTATCGTAATTCCGGACGGGTATTTTTGTAATTGGCATATGTACCCTGGTATCTAATAAATGCCATACCTCTCCGGCTTCATAAGAGCGAGTTCCATCTCCTATCAGCATTGCGGCTTTCGGTTTTGTTAGTGGTCGAATATGCCTGCTGCCCAGATCAATTCCCCGGCTGTTGTAACCCGTGGCTATCCCATAGATAGGGACCTGGTATTTTTCCTGTGCCTCAAGCACCCATTTGTATACTTCATCCGCATCTTTCTTTTGAAGGCTTATGGGTAAAATTAAGGCTCCATAATTAAATGACTTGCTGGTATTATCAAGCTTTGTCGTAAATGGTTTAAAGGCAGAAGAAAGTACCAACTTCTTTGACTGAAGAAAATTTAAGACTGCAGGTGCGTTGTAATCATCCCAATCGATGATATAGGCATAAGATGATTTTTGTACAGGTTGGACGTTTACTAGATCAGCTGTAGAAGTTATTCTATCTCCCCGACTAACCTTCTTTATTCCCCTGTAGTTAATATTATAGAAATTTGCCACAGACCAGGCCGAAGCATCGTAAAATACACTGTCCCGGTATTTTTTATAAGTTTCAAACATGGTTTGCACCATCCTGTATTGGGGTTGGGATGTAGGTACCACATAGGAATCATTTCCGTATTTGTATACGTTTATTTTGTGGATTAATAGTTTGTCAATAAATGCCTTTACCCTGTTTTTGTCATAGCGATCTCCGAAGCTGTATCCTTGAATTCCTTTTATTGCCGAATTCATCATCGCCGTTTTAAAGAACTCTTTTTGATAAGATCGCAGATAGTCCTTGTTCTCAACAGCAGCTTTCACAGTAGTGATACTTGATGTGTACTGATTGCGAATGGTGAAGGGAAATGTGATTGCCCCAAAGGCAGTTTTCTGCTTATGCCCCCTGGAGCTGGCCTGTTCAAATAACAGCCCAAGGCCGCCCTGAATATCAGGATAGGAAGAGCCGTAACCCGGATAGGTGCCGTCAAAAGCCTCTTTGGTAAAATAAAATGAGCCAATGCTGTCTAAGGCCTTGGCAAAATAGTTTCCAAACAAATTATTAAGATCTTCATAGTTCTTTTTAGGCATAACAGGGTTAAGAGAACCGTTCGCTTTCATTGGTTCAAAGAAATATGTGCTTTGTGAACCCATTTCATGGAAGTCGGTAACTACATTGGGATACCATTCATGATACCATTTAAGTTTACCGCGACTTTCCGGGTTTATGGCCAGAAGCCAGTCCCGGTTTAGGTCGAACCAATAGTGATTGGTGCGCCCGCCGGGCCAGTATTCGTTGTGTTCGGCATCCTGGGGGTCTGCCACTAGAGGATTGCCCTGGTAGCTATTTGCCCATTGTGTATGTCGGTCCCGACCATCAGGATTGATAGTTGGATCAATAAAGATTACTGCATTGGTTAGATAATTAAGTATTTCCGGATTATCCGAAGCCACAAAAGTATAAGCGCTTAAAAGGGCTGCTTCCGAACTGGAAGGCTCATTACCATGTACGTTATAACCCAAATTAATAAAAATGGGAAGTGAAGTATCCGAAGGAGAGGATTTACCCGGATCCGTAAAGGCAAGGTGCCTTTCCTTAAGTGATTCCAAATTATTCAGATTATCTGGAGTGGTTATGGTTAAGATTACCAGTTTTCGTCCCTCATAAGTTCTTCCATATTCATGAATAGAGGCCCGTTCTGAAAGTTCTGCAAGTTTTTCTAAATAAGCTACAATAAGATCATGCCTGGTATGACGTTCTCCAATTCCATAACCTAAAAACTCTTCCGGAGAAGGAATATTACTATTAAAAGGACGGTATTTTTCAAGAAAGTAATCTTGACAGAATATGAAGCTACTACAAAGTAAAAAACATACTAGTAAAATATTTTTCATAAGGGCAATTTTTGAATTAGTCGGCTAAATATAGGTATAAATTGCCTTAAGAAGAAGTGTTTTTATATTGGGAACGCTATGTGCAGGAAACAAAGAGAAGCCGTCATATGATGGGTTTCCCTTAAGCTACAGATTGATGAAAGTCGCTCTGACCTATTTCTTTAAAATTCACGATATAATTAGTGCCTTTTTTGGAAAAGTCTCTGATTATTGATCCTTTTAGCTGACGGGCAAGGTTATGAATTAACTTTAAACCCAGGGAGCGGGTATTTTTAAAATTCACTTCATCCGAAAAACCAACGCCATTGTCCCCAATATTGAGTACATAGTCTTTATCGGCCATTTTCTTTAACTCAATATGAATTTCTCCCCGGTCATTGCCTTTTATTCCATATTTAAGTGCATTTGTAAGTGCCTCATTAATAAGGAGTCCAAGTGGAATAGCAGTATCTATACCCAACTCTATTTGAGGAATATTAATGTTTACCTTAACATTACTATCGGCACCCTTAACAGATTTCACCAGGTATTCACTTAATTCCTCAACATAGGATTTATAATCTATTTTAGATAGATCGTCCCGCATATAAAGCATTTCATGAACCATGGCCATGGAGATGACCCTATTCTGACTGCTTTTTATTAGATTTTTTACTTTTTCATCCTTTATTCCCCGTGATTGAAGACTTAACAGGCTGGAAACCGTTTGCAGATTATTTTTAACCCTGTGGTGCACTTCTTTGAGCAGTGTGTCCTTTTCATGTATCCGTTCCTCAACTTCCATCTTGGTTTTATATAGGTTGTGGTGTGCTTTTAAGAGATTTTTACCCAGAACTCCACCCAGGAGGTAAACGGAGAACAAAACACTTAAAAAGCTAAAAAGGTTTTGACTCTCAAAGGGTACGACATTCCGAGTTAAAGAAAAATCGGATATGCCCTGAACAAAAATTAAAGTAATAATGAGAATAGTGAGGTATAAATAGATTTTTCCATAATTGCGTGTTGTGGCATATCCCGCAAATACAACAATAGCCAGCACAAAAATAAACGGACTGTTTATGCCACCGCTTAACATTGTGATGGCTGTAGCCGAAGCTAATCCGAGTATTGAAAGGATATTATAAGTAAGAGTTAGGTTTTTGTGAGATGCATAGGCCAGGTTATTGATTACACTCAACGCGCCAAAGGCAATAAATATATGGGGAACTACTTCATAAATATCTAGAAAGAAAAGACAAATTAAGCCAAATATTAAGGAGAAAAAAGAAGCAAAATAGCTAACCCTAAGGGTCAGACGTATTTTATCCTGTATTCTGTGCTGATGTTTGATTGCTTTTTCCATGGTCTTAAGTTATATTCATTAATGCAGCTATGCTACATAAGGATAATCGCAACCGTATTTGGGAAGCGAATTCCCTTAATAGTGTAAAGCTATATATGTTTTATCATATATTCAACAGCTAATCTGACAAAAAGTAATTTTGTTATCTACAATACTAAACATGTTAATCTCGTACTTCCTTGGGCTGTAAATTGGTAAGATCTCCAATATTTACAGCGCTACCCGTTTCAATACTTTTTCTTGCAGCAATGCCTATAAGTACAGACATTGCACCATCTCTGCTTCCTGCGGTCCTGCCAAATGGGTCAACAGTATCAGCGCTTCTAAACATTTTGTCCTGCAAGCGTTTGTCACCTCCGCCGTGACCGCTTTTTTCCATTTCTACCATTACGGTTTCGAAATCCTTCCACAATTTGTGTACTATTATGGGTTCATTCTGACCAGAATCCTTTTTATTCTGCTCCATTTCCTTGTCATGCATTTCGGCCTGATCGATGTTCATCTCTTTATAATAGGGGATATCCATCCACGCTTCCAGTCTTCCTTCTGTGCCGTTAAATGCAACGCGCCAACCCTCGAACGGAGAGTAGGTGGTAAGCGAATAATTTAACTGCACATTATTTTGATATTTGACCTGTGCAGACATCTTATCATAAATGTTTATTTCATTTCTAAAAAGGCAATTGTCTCGGATATACCCATCGTATTTCTCATTGTTTGTGTATAGATCAGTCAAAAATTGATTTTTAGAAATGTCCCAATAGAAATCACATTTGGACTGATGATTGCAATTTCTGCAGTTGTCCCCTCTGAAAGGTCCATTTTTCCCATAAAATTCCAAATCACTGAACGCAAATACTTCTGATGGCTCAGAATTAATCCACCAGTTAAGGAGGTCAAAATGATGTGTGGCCTTATGTACCCATAGAGACCCGCTGCTTTCCATCTGTCCGTGCCATCTTCTAAAATAACTGGCCCCGTGGTACGTATTCAGATACCAATGAAAATCAACCGAAGTCAGTTTGCCAATGGTATTTTCAGCCAATAACTGTTTTATTTTGGTGCTGTAAGGGCTCCAGCGGTAGTTAAACCCTACTATAAGATTTTTGCCAGACTTTTTTTCCGCATCAAGAATGGCCTGACATTTATTTTCATCTGTGGTTAATGGTTTTTCGGTAAGAACATCGCATCCCATTTCCATTGCTTTGATAATAAATTCATGGTGAGTTGCATCTTTGGTAGTTACTATAACAAGATCTGGTCTGGAGTCGCGGATCATTATTTCAAAATCTGTAAAAGTAGGGCACTTGGCTCCGGTATATTCCTTTCCAAAGGCAAGACGTCCAGGATTTATATCGCACAAGCCCACAAACTCAAGGATATCGGAATATTCTTCAACAAGGCGTTTTCCCCAAAAAGTGATACCTCGAATACCGGTTCCAACAAGGGCTATTTTTAATTTTGCATTCATTCCAAAATCAAACTGTGTAATTGGCATTGCAGAAGAGGCAGCCAACATGCTAATGGAAGTCAGGAATTTACGTCTGGAAGATTTCATCTGAACATAATAATAAGGTGTTAATACTTAAAGATATGGCATTTTAAACAAAAAAGGCGTCCATGTACGGACGCCTTTTTAATGATAGCAGATATTTGGTTAATCTTCAATCAATACCCATTCGCCCCTGTCTATAAGAGGCTCTGCCTGTTTAAATTTGACTGTCTTGCTTTCGCCAGACATTACATTTTTTATAGTGACCCTTTCATTTCTACCAATTTTAGGTTTTTCCCTCACAATGGTTTCTGTAATAGGGGCCCTACCACCTTGATTTTGCCCAACTGCTCTGTTCCGGGCTGCTAATTGATCATTATTCGGAATTTCCTCCTTAGTGGTCTTTAGATTCTCTTTAGGTCTTCGTACATTCCTGGCTTCCTGAATCTCATTGGTGTCAGCTGAGGGTAATTCACCTTTAAACAAGAAGGAAACTACTTCTTTGTTTACGTTGTCAATCATGCTTTTAAAAAGTTCAAAAGCTTCAAATTTATAAATCAACAAAGGATCTTTCTGCTCGTGAACAGCCAACTGGACAGACTGTTTTAACTCGTCCATTTTCCTGAGGTGAGTTTTCCATGCGTCATCAACTATGGCTAGAGTTATATTCTTTTCAAAATCCGTAACCAATTGTTTACCATTAGTATCGTAGGCATTTTTAAGATTGGTAACCACATTAAGCGATTTAATACCATCAGTAAAAGGAACTACAATACGTTCAAATTTATTGCTGCTGTCCTCGTACACCTTTTTAATTACAGGGAAAGCCGTGGCGGCACTTCTCTCCATTTTACTCTGGTAATAATCATAGGCCGCAGTATAGGTTGTATTTGCGATCTCCAGAAAACTCTGTTTGGCGAATTCCTCTTCCGTAACCGGAGAGGTAATGGAAAAGTACTTGATGAGTTCAAACTCAAAATTCTTGAAATCGTTTGCTGCCTTGTTGGTATCAGCAATTACTTCACATGTATCATAAACCATGTTTGCAATATCTACCTTAAGTCGCTCACCCTGCAGTGCATGCCGTCTTCTTTTATAAACTACTTCGCGTTGGGCATTCATAACGTCATCATACTCCAGAAGTCGTTTACGAATACCAAAGTTATTCTCTTCTACTTTTTTCTGTGCACGTTCAATAGATTTGGTCATCATAGAATGCTGGATGACTTCTCCTTCTTCAAGACCCATTCTATCCATCATTTTTGCAACCCTGTCTGAACCAAAAAGCCGCATTAAGTTATCTTCCAAAGAGACATAAAATTGTGAACTTCCAGGATCTCCCTGACGGCCCGAGCGACCTCTCAACTGCCTATCTACCCTTCTGGAGTCGTGTCTTTCTGTACCTACTATGGCCAAGCCTCCTGCTTTTTTAACTTCCTCAGATAATTTTATATCTGTACCTCGTCCTGCCATGTTTGTTGCAATTGTTACGATACCCGCATTACCTGCTTCGGCTACAATATCTGCTTCTTTTTTATGCAGCTTTGCATTCAAAACATTGTGTGGAATTTTTCGTATACCCAGCATTCGGGATAATAATTCAGATATTTCCACGGAAGTGGTTCCAATAAGTACCGGTCTTTTTTGTTCTGAAAGATTGGTAACTTCGTCAATAATGGCGTTGTATTTTTCTCTTTTGGTCTTATAGATAAGATCATTTTTGTCATCCCTGGCTATAGGCCTGTTGGTGGGGATCTCCATAACATCCAATTTATAGATCTCCCAGAATTCACCTGCTTCCGTTACGGCGGTACCGGTCATACCTGAAAGCTTTTTATACATTCTGAAATAATTCTGTAAAGTAACCGTAGCAAAAGTCTGTGTCATTGCTTCGATTTTTACATTCTCTTTTGCTTCAATGGCCTGGTGTAATCCGTCTGAATACCTACGCCCGTCCATAATACGGCCGGTCTGTTCATCAACTATCATCACCTTATTTTCAATAACCACATACTCCACGTCTTTTTCGAAGAGCGTATATGCCTTTAATAGCTGGCTCATAGTGTGGATACGTTCGCTTTTTATTGCAAAATCTTTGAATAATGCCTCTTTTTCTGATGCCTCCTTTTCGATTTCCAGATTTTGATTTTCAATTTTTGCAATTTCACTTCCAATATCCGGCATCACAAAAAAATCTTTTTGCTGATCTCCAGAAATATATTCTATGCCCTTATCGGAAAGTTCAATCTGGTTGTTCTTTTCATCGATAACGAATAACAATTCTGCATCTATCTGAGGCATTTCCCGATTGTTATCCTGCATATAAAAATTCTCAGTTTTTTGAAGCAGTTGTTTTATACCTTCTTCACTCAGAAATTTAATAAGGGCTTTATTCTTGGGTAAGCCTCTATGGACCCTAAGTAATAGAAAACCACCTTCCTTGGTATTTCCAGCGGAGATTTCTTTTTTGGCCTCTGCCAGAACTCCTGTAAGGTATTGACGTTGCTTTTGAACAATGTCTGACACTTTAGGCTTCAATTCATTAAATTCATGACGATCTCCTTCAGGTACAGGTCCGGAGATGATCAAAGGTGTACGTGCATCATCTACAAGAACAGAATCTACCTCATCCACAATGGCATAGTGATGTGGCCGTTGTACAAGGTCGCCAGGTGTATGGGCCATGTTATCTCTAAGATAATCAAATCCAAATTCGTTGTTGGTTCCATAGGTAATATCCGCGTTGTAAGCTGCTCTTCTCCCTTCAGAATTAGGTTGATGCTTGTCTATACAGTCTACCGATAGTCCATGAAATTCAAATATTGGTGCCATCCACGCACTATCTCTTTTAGCCAGATAATCATTTACAGTAACCAAATGGGCCCCTTTTCCTGCAAGCGCATTCAAGTACATTGGCAGCGTAGCAACAAGTGTTTTACCTTCACCTGTCTGCATTTCTGCAATTTTACCCTCATGCAAAGCAATCCCGCCAATTAACTGTACGTCATAGTGTACCATATCCCAAGTGACTTCTTTTCCGGCGGCATCCCAAGAGTTTTGCCATACGGCATTATCACCCTCCAGGCCCACATATTCTTTAGAGCCAGATAATAATCTGTCGAATTCTGTGGCTTCAACAGTAATAGTTTCATTATTTACAAATCGCTTTGCGGTTTCTTTAATTACGGCAAAAGCTTCAGGAAGAATCTCGTTTAAGGTTAACTCAGTAATCTTATAGACCTCGTCTTCGAGTTTGTCAATTTCTGCATATATTTCCTCATTTCTGTCAATATCCAGAGAGGCTTTTACTTCTTCTTTCAATATATCAATCTGCTTCTGAAGTTCTTCAGATGCTTTAGTAATTGTTAGTTTGAAGTCTTTTGTTTTTTGCCTAAGTGCATTATGGTCCAAGCTTTCAAGAGCTGCCTCAAAAGATTTGATTTCTTCTAAACGAGGTTGAAGTTCCTTAACATCTTTCTTAGCCTTGTCACCTACAAATGCCTTGATGACTGAATTTAAAATACTCATATATTATTAACGTTTTGATAGCATGCTCTTCAGAACTTAAATCGCAATTGAATAAGTCTTAAAATTGAGCAATATGCTATAGAATTGCAATATCCTTTTTAAAGCAAAAGGTATTCCAGTTTTCATATTTCTCCTTAAATTTCATTAAGCCTGTCAAAATTACATAAAAAAAAAGCCTCAAATGAGACTTTTAATAGGTTTTAGGAAACTTCTTTAATATTCATCCTCATTCCAGAGGTAATCTTCTTCTGTAGGGTAATCCGGCCATATTTCTTCTATTGATTCGTATATCTCACCGCCTTCTTCCTCCATAGATTGTAAATTTTCAACTACTTCCAAAGGAGCTCCAGTTCTAATAGCATAATCTATTAATTCGTCTTTAGTAGCTGGCCAGGGTGCATCGCTCAAATAAGATGCTAGTTCTAATGTCCAATACATGGCTTAATTCTGATTTTAAAATTTTTGCAAAAGTAAATTTTTAACCCATATTGCCAAGAAAAATCTGAATAAAATCACTTATTTTATCAACAATTTAAGGTTTTGATAATTTCATAACGAAGAAAAAGTGTAATTATTAGCTATTTTTCTCAGGAATCCACTTTATTTCATCCGCCTTTAAATCGTATGACAACTTCCGTGCCAATACAAATAAATAGTCTGATAGACGGTTGAGGTAAGTTAAAACCATGCTATCAACAGGCTCATTTTCATGTAGTAGTGATACCATTCGCTCAGCTCTTCTGCAAATAGTACGAGCAATATGACAGTATGACACTGTTGTGTGTCCGCCGGGCAGGATAAAATGGGTCATTGGCGGCAAGGTTTCATTCATAATGTCCATTTCATTTTCTAATTGCTCTACATCTGAAAGATTTATCCGTGGGATATTAAGCCTCTCTTTCCCGCTTTTTAATTGTGCTTTTTGAGGATCCGTTGCTAAAATAGCACCTACGGTAAACAATTTATCCTGGGTAGCAATAAGTATTTCTCTGGAATGATCATCCATTTCCTGATCCCTGAGAAGTCCAAGCCATGAATTTAATTCATCTACAGTACCGTAACTATTAATACGGATGTGGTGTTTAGCAACTCTGGTACCTCCAAATAGTGAAGTTGAACCTTTGTCTCCGGTTTTGGTATAAATTTTCATAGGTAATTTTACAACTTTTGAGTTGCAAGTTAGGAAATTGGCCTAATATGGAATTTTATATTTTGCCATAAATCGGAAACCATAAAGGATTTACTCTTTTTTCCTTTTATCCTTCCGCTCATAACCATCCATAAATTTCCTTGATTTTCTTCTTTTTGAGCTCTTTTTGCTAAAAATAGAAATGACTAAATAGACCAGGACCACTGCGGCTAAAATGTAATAGATACTGTTATTCATAGTACACAAATAATCTATCTTAAAGTTAAGAGTTTAAATTCGAATCTTAAAATGTTCTTGAGCTTGTGTTTTATGGAAAAAAAGAAGTCCACCATAATACATATCAACGCTAACTATTACAAAATCGGTTAGAAGTAATTTATTCCACAATTCTTTCGAGGTCCTGTTTTTCCTGATATCACCAATATATATTATTCCATTGGGTTGTTGTTTGGCGAAGTTTTCCATAGCCAAAATTTGAGATTCTGTAACCATTGCCCCATAGTATTTAATATCAAAAGGCTCTTTAAAAGAAAGTGATGGAAATTCGTCTTTTACCTTATTTCTTATAAGCTCATTTCCTTCTTCAAAACCAATATTTTTTGGTTTGAAGTATTTGATACATTTAAAAAATATATTTAGTGACCTTGATTTACAGTATTCTTGTTTTATATAAAGACCCTTTGTAATAAAGCGGTAGATAAATGGAGAATGAATTCCATGCTGGTTGGTTGCCTTAAACCAGAATTTCAGATACTGCAAAGGTTTAGTCATTAAAGTAAATACGAATTATCACTTAATTTGAATATTACAATTACCACCTAGTGAATTAGCCTTCTAATAGTACAGAAAGCTCAAACCATCGTTCTGTTTTATCCTCAAGATTTTCCATAATATCTTTTAATCTTATTGATAAAACATCTATTTCTTCCCCCGATAGCGCAGTATTTGCAAATTGATTTTGAAGCTCTTCCTTTTGTTTTTCTAAGTCCTGAATGGATTTTTCCAGCTTGTTATACTCTTTTTGCTCCTCAAAAGATAATTTTTTGCTTTGGTCAGCAGACCTCCATGAACTTTTATTTGTTTTATTTTGGGTGCTGTTCCCCTTTTCCGCTCTTTGTTCTAAAACAGTACTGTCTTCATATGCCCTGTAATCTGAATAATTTCCCGGGAAATCTTCAACAATCCCATTTCCTTTAAAAATAAACAAATGATCTACTATTTTATCCATAAAATAGCGATCATGGGATACTACCAGCAGGCATCCGGGAAAGTCCAGTAAAAAACTCTCAAGGATATTTAAAGTGATAATATCCAGATCATTGGTTGGCTCATCCAGGATCAGGAAATTGGGATTCTGTATTAGGACGGTACATAAATACAATCTCTTTCGTTCTCCACCACTTAACTTTTCTACAAAATCATATTGTTTCTTTCTATCAAATAAAAATCGTTCCAACAGCTGCTGAGCCGAAAGTTGCCTTCCTTTTTTCAAAGGAATATAATCCCCAAATTCTCGGATGACATCAATCACTTTTTGACCTTCTTTTATCGGTATCCCATTTTGGGTATAGTACCCGAATTTAATGGTCTCTCCAACTACAATTTTCCCACTGTCCGATTGTTCAAAACCAGTTACAATATCCAGGAAAGTAGATTTACCCGTACCGTTTTTACCAATAATTCCGATTCGTTCTCCCCTTAAAAAATTATAATCAAATTTATCTAATAAGAGAATTCCAGGGTAGGCTTTAGAGACTTTGTGAAGTTCCAGGATTTTGCTGCCCATACGTTCCATATTGATCTCCAATTGAATTTCATGGCTCTCTCTGCGTTGGTGTGCTTTTTCTTTGATGGTATGGAAATCATCAATACGCGATTTAGATTTTGTGGTTCTTGCTTTAGGTTGTCTTCGCATCCAGTCAAGTTCTTTCTTATAAAGCAATTTGGATTTATGTTGCTCTACCAATTCGCGTTCCAATCTGGCTTCTTTTTTTTCCAGGTAGTAAGCATAATTTCCTTTGTATGTATAAAGTTGCCCATTATTTAGTTCCAGAATCTCATTACAAACCCTTTCCAGAAAATACCTGTCATGAGTAACCATAAAAAGAGTAATCTTTTTGCGGCTAAAATAATCTTCGAGCCATTCTATCATTTCCAGATCTAAATGATTTGTGGGTTCATCCAGAATTAATAGATCTGGCTCATTCAAGAGGGCATTGGCCATTGCGAGTCTCTTTTTTTGCCCGCCTGATAGATCGCTGACTTTAGCTTCAAGATTGTCCAGTTTCAATTTGGAAAGAATTTGTTGGTATTGGGTTTCAAAATCCCAGGCGCTATTCCTTTCCATAGACTCGAAAGCTTTTTGGTAAGCTTCTTCATTTTCGGGATGGTTCAAAGCTGCTTCATAGGCGGCAATAATCTTTAGAATCTCATTGTCAGATTCCAAAATGGTCTGTTCTACGGTTAATTGAGGATTAAGATCTGGTTCTTGTTCCAGAAAGGATATTCGAATTCCTTTACGGTAGTTTACGGCACCACTATTTGGAACATCTTTTCCTGCCAGAATATTTAAAATTGAAGTTTTACCTTCCCCGTTTCGGGCGACTAAAGCAATTTTCTGAAGCTTATTTATACCAAACGAGAGGTCTTCAAACAGGACTAATTCTCCATATGATTTGGCTATATTTTCAACGGAAACTAAATTCATTGCAGACTGGGGTTGGAATTTGTGAAGTAGCGGTAAAGTAGGGCGTATCTATGACCAAGTATGGCAAATACTACTGCAATTAGTGGTGAAAATTGTTGAATTTGAAAAACCCAAAGGATCAACGTAAAAGCCATCAAGACTAGTAGTATCAAAATATATTTACCCATCCATTTTGGGATTCGGTCTTTTCTAAGGAGAAAATAACAGACTGCAATATTGAATGGAAATGCCCAAAGGATATTAAAATTATTTGCTGTTGCAGAATGATCTGTCAGGAACCATAAGAAGAAAATGAGTAACCCTGCAGATCCGGTAATCAAAAATAAAAAAAAGTCGAGCCACCTGCTCCGTGTACCATTTCTTAGATCTATATATGATATTGTGAGGGTAAAGAGTAATAAAAGGAGTAACCAAAAAAGCGGTGATGTGCCAAAATTATTTATAAATCTTTTGTTGTTATACTCAAGAACGGAACGTTCTCGAAGGACCAATGGGTTCTCTGCCAGAGTTGTATTATTCATTTGGAGCATAACATATTTGGGCAGGAACATATATTCTTCTGGAGCAGCTTCTCTATCTATCACGGACCCCAGAGCAAGGTCTATGCCAAAACTGGACCAGGAATTAGTAAGCAGATTTTGTTGTATAAGGTCTCTGAAAGTGAAATGGTTTTTAAGATGCTCTCCATTAAATTTAATACTGTTTCCAAGAACTTTCTTTAATACCTCTGGTAATTTAGATGCACAATTATCAAATAAGAAGTCGTATTTATAATCCCTGTTTTCTGGCTTTCGGTTGTTTTCCAAAAATTGGAATAATGCGTTTCGTTCTTCCAGATTAAGTTTTAATATTTGCTCTTTTACCCATCGGTTTTCCAGTTCATACGTAAAGAGGAAATCTGAAAATTTTGAAACGCTTAAAGAATAGAGCAATTTCCCCCTGGCAAATTTAGAATAGAAGTTAGGAGTATTAAAATCAAAAGTTCCGTAGTTATAAACCCAATTAATTCCCTGAGCCGTGTCCTGAACTCTAAAAGCACTGTGCCCGAAACTCGAATACAGTTCCTGCCCGGAGTCACATGTAATAATACTTATTTGGGAATTATCTGATAATTGAGCCTGAAGTGAAAAACTGAAAAAGGCGATCCATAATAAGTTAAGGAAGCAAAGTTTTTTAAATTGAATTTGTAGTGCACTGTTCACTCGAGGAATAACTATTAACGGCAAATATCCGAATAAAATATGTTAAGAAAGAGTTAGAATAAAAATTATATTATTTTTACTGAAACCGCCATCCATGAAGAAACATATTCCACAGTTTATTACCATGCTTAATATTTTATGTGGATGTATAGCTACATTATTTGCTGTTCTGAATATGTTGGAACTTGCCGCGTTTTTTGTTTTTCTGGGAATAGTTTTCGATTTCTTTGACGGACTTGCTGCAAGATTGTTGGATGCACAGAGCGAATTAGGAATCCAGCTCGATTCCTTAGCTGATCTTATAACCAGTGGCCTTGTTCCCGGGATTGTTATGTTTCAGCTGTTTGCAATGTCTCAAACCGGTGGGTGGAATCTCGATTTATCAGCTGGTTCAGAAACTATGACATGGATCGGATTTAAAATTACATTCCTGCCTTTTCTTGGATTTTTAATTACTCTAGCTTCAGCCTATAGGTTGGCCAAATTCAATATTGATGAGAATCAGGTCACCTCTTTTATTGGTCTTCCTACACCTGCAAATGCATTATTTATACTATCCCTTCCATTGATACTCCTATACCAAGGCAATGATTTTTTAAATACGATAATTCTAAATCCATGGTTTTTGGTCATAATTACCATTATGAGTTCCTATCTGTTAAATTCGAGGATAGAATTATTCACTTTAAAATTTATGAATTGGAGTTTTAAGGATAATGCCCTGCGCTATATATTTGTAATTGTAAGTTTGGTCTTATTGCTTACCATGAAATTTGTAGCTGTGCCCGTCATTGTTCTTTTTTATATTGTCAGTTCCTTGGTTTATAAGATTGGCGCTAAATAAACACAAATTAGACACAAACCACGGGTTTTCTGCTCAGATTTAGCACATCATTTTTAAGAATTACGCTTATTGCTTGGTCATAGTAAATTTGCCATTATCACCACTGGTCGCCGACCAGTTTCCTGAAATCACCGTACTTGATACACCGCTACCACGAAGGTCTATACCTGTGCCATCACATTCATCTTCACCTGCGGCCGTAAATTTTCCATTTTGGATCCACCAGGACCCCTGAAAGGGGCATAGAATTTGTGAGTCAGTCTCGGCAACGATATCCCCATTCATATGTAGTGTAAAGATGGCTGTCGCAGTCCCTAATGCTCCTTCAACAGTACCATCCCAAATTCCTACAAGTTTAGAATCAATGGACCTGGTAGAGGGAACTTCCGCTGCTTCAGGAGAATTATCATCCGATGAACAACTAATTGAAAAAATTAGTGTTAAAATAATTAAACCAAAAAAATATTTTGGGTTTAATATTCTCATAACACAAAGGAATTAAACATATGCTATCTAAGTTAAAGAATCTATTTTTTAGCTGAATTGGTTAACATTTATCTTGAAAATATATGCTAATTTACTAATATCACATATATAATCAGGTAGTTATGTATATTCCGAATTGAATTTTGCATGAATGGAATAATTTGAGCATTATTTTTATTGCAGAGGAAGTTTGTTAAAAGTCCAATTTCTTTTTGCGAAGTTCAAAATTTTGGCCCAAATAGACTTTACGCACCATTTCGTCTTCCGCAAGATCTTCGGGTATACCAGATTTCAAAATGCCGCCCTCAAACATAAGATAAGATCGTTCTGTTATTGCGAGGGTTTCCTGAACATTATGATCAGTGATCAGGATGCCAATATTCTTATTTTTTAGTTGAGCCACAATTCGTTGAATATCTTCAACTGCAACCGGGTCAACACCTGCAAACGGTTCATCCAGAAGTATAAATTTAGGGTCAGTGGCCAAGGCTCTTGCTATTTCTGTACGCCTGCGTTCACCCCCTGATAACAAATCTCCTCTATTCTTTCTAATATGACCCAGTCCAAACTCTTCTATAAGAGACTCCATTTTCATGTGTTGCTCTTTTTTGTTCAGTTTTGTAAGTTGTAAAACGCTTAAGATATTATCCTCAATACTTAATTTTCTAAATACCGAAGCCTCCTGGGCAAGATAGCCAATACCGTTTTGAGCCCTTTTATACATGGGAAATTTTGTGATCTCAGTATCATCTAAAAAAATCTGCCCTCCATTAGGTTTAATAAGCCCTACAATCATATAAAAGCAGGTAGTCTTTCCCGCTCCATTCGGACCCAATAGCCCTACAATTTCGCCCTGGTTCACTTCCAGGGATATTCCCTTAACCACCTGGCGCCCTCTGTAGGCTTTCATTATGTTATCTGCTCTTAATTTCATTCAGAAGATTTAACCTTCAAATCTAAGTCATTCTACTTTCTACTGCTGAGAATTATAGTTTTTTTAACCTTCTAGCAACTCCAGATGTTCCCAATAATTCTTTGTTTTTTTTAATTAAAACACCCTTACTTTAAGCGTTAGTATCCAGGTTGAAGAACCTCTTTATTTTATTGTTATAATTTCACATTCATTTTAGAATGGTAGGCATTAAACTTCTCAACTAGATTTAACATTTTTATTTTCTTTTTTTGCTTCTCTCTGTAATACAACTTTTGAAATGTAGATGCTGATCTGGTAAAGTATAAGAACAGGTACAGCCACTATAATCTGGCTTGCCACATCCGGAGGTGTGATAACAGCGGAGAGGATAAGCACAATTACGAGAGCGATTTTTCGATATTTTTTAAGTATCTCCGGGGTTACCAATCCTACTTTCGTAAGAAAGAATATAATTATTGGTAGTTCAAATATAATACCGCAGGCAATTACAGCCGCTCTTACAGTTGATATATACGAGCTTAAATCTATCTCACGAACAATTTCATCACTGACGGAATAACCACCTAAAAAATTTATTGAAAGAGGCGCTACGATATAATAACCAAATAGTACACCGAGAAAAAATAGAGAAGAAGCAATAAATATAAAACCCCGGGAATGGTTACGTTCCTTATCATATAATCCGGGGCTTATAAATTTCCAGATTTCATAAAGAATGTAAGGGAAACCTATAATAAATCCGGCCCAGATAGATGTCCAAATATGGGCAGAAAACTGTTCTGCCATTTGCCTGCTCTGTACCGTAAATATAGGTTCCGTCACGCAAAATGCTTCACTAAAACCAAGCAACCTGGAGAGTTTACAGAATACGCCATAGGTAGGAAAGTCCGGTTTTTTTGGTCCGAAAATTACGGTGTCGAAAATGAAGTCTTTCATTAGAAAAGCCACTATACCAATCAGAACTATTGCAATAGTTGATCGAATAAGATGCCAACGAAGTTCTTCCAGATGGTCCAAAAAGGACATTTCATTATGGTCGCTAGTTGCTTTAGCCATTAAAGTATTCCTTCATTAATTAGATTATGTAAATGAACAACGCCTACATATTCCTCTCCATCCACGGCCAGTAATTGAGATACGCTGTTAGAACGCATTTCTTTCAACGCTTTTATGGCTAGAACGTCTGCACCAATGGTCTTAGGACTAGTTGTCATTATATCTTTAGCCTTTAAGCCATTTATGTTTTCATATTTGTTAAGCATCCGCCTGATATCACCATCTGTAACAATTCCAACAATCTTGTCATTCTTCATAACGGCAGTGACTCCTAACATTTTTTCAGAAATTTCAATAATAACCTGCTTTACATCCGCATCAACACCAACTTGAGGTTTTAAATTGTTGATGGCAATATCGGAAACTCTCAGATAGAGTTTTTTGCCAAGTGTTCCGCCCGGGTGATATTTAGCAAAATCCTGACTACTGAATCCCCTCAATTCCAAAAGACAGATAGCGAGAGCATCACCCATTACAAGTTGGGCCGTAGTGCTGGTAGTTGGGGCCAGGTTGTTTGGGCATGCTTCTTTTTGCACAAAAGTGTTCAAAACAAAATCTGCATTTTCAGCCAGAAATGAATCTAAATTGCCACACATACCAATTAACTTATTATTTCCCAGTTTAATTAGTGGTACCAACATTTTTATTTCAGGGGTATTGCCGCTTTTGGAAATACAAATTACTACATCATTTTTCTGGATTGTTCCCAGATCACCATGTATAGCATCAGCTGCATGCATAAAAATTGCCGGAGTGCCTGTTGAGTTTAAGGTAGCTACAATTTTAGAGGCAATAATTGCACTTTTACCAATACCCGTAATTACTACGCGCCCAAGCGATTCATAAATGCAATTTACTGCACTTGCAAATTGATCATCCAAAAGTGTTGACAAGTGCGCAATGGCGTCGCTTTCCGTTTTTATGGTTTTCTTAGCAGTATCTAAAATGGCTTTGTGATTATTCAATATGACTCTGAAATTATATGTTTACGATTATAGAAATTAACTTAATATGTAAACAGATTTTAAAAGAATGTATTATATTTAAGAAAACAAAATTACACAAACTTATTTTATAGGAGATTCTAAACTACAAACAATATTATCTGTCATTTTCGCCCGCCTAAAAACAAGTAGATAAATCACAAGTTTAATCGCGATTATCGTTATAAAATCAGACTCGACATATTAAATTAGCAATAATTTTGAATGAAATTGAACTACATGCTGCGCTAAAAAAGTATTTTGGTTTTTCCAAATTTAAGGGACTACAGGAAGATGTCATTACAAACGTCATTCAAAACAAAAACACCTTTGTAATTATGCCCACAGGAGGTGGAAAATCACTTTGTTATCAGCTTCCTGCTCTAATAAAAGAAGGCACTGCCATAGTGGTATCTCCTTTAATAGCACTAATGAAAAATCAGGTTGATGCCATTCGAGGTGTTTCGTCACATCCCGGAGTTGCTCATGTACTGAACTCTTCATTAACCAAAACTCAGGTAAAGGAAGTAAAACAAGATATTTTAGATGGTGTAACAAAATTGCTCTATGTAGCACCGGAATCCCTCACGAAGGAAGAGTATGTAGAATTTTTACAATCTGTACCTCTTTCATTTGTGGCGGTTGATGAGGCGCATTGTATTTCTGAATGGGGGCACGATTTTAGACCGGAGTACAGAAACCTAAGGGCTATTATAAACAGGCTTGGCGATCACATCCCGATTGTAGGTTTAACCGCAACAGCCACTCCGAAGGTCCAGGAAGATATTATTAAGAACCTTGTCATAACAGGCGCTAAGGTCTTTAAAGCATCTTTTAACAGGCCTAATTTGTTCTACGAAGTAAGGCCTAAGACAAAAAATGTTGATGCAGATATTATTCGATTTGTAAAGAAGAACAACGGCAAATCGGGAATAATTTATTGTTTAAGCAGGAAAAGAGTTGAAGAACTAGCCCATGTGTTACAGGTTAATGGAGTGAGTGCTGTACCTTATCATGCAGGATTCGATGCTAAGACACGTTCTAAGTATCAGGATATGTTTCTTATGGAAGATGTAGATGTAGTCATAGCAACTATTGCTTTTGGAATGGGAATAGATAAGCCAGATGTGCGATATGTCATTCATCATGACATTCCCAAGAGTATTGAAAGTTACTATCAGGAAACCGGGCGTGCAGGCAGGGATGGAGGTGAAGGTCATTGCCTCGCATTTTATTCTTATAGGGATGTGGAAAAGTTGGAGAAATTTATGTCCGGGAAACCGGTAGCTGAACAGGAAATTGGTAACGCCCTGCTTCGGGAAATTGTTGCTTATGCCGAAACATCTATGTCGAGAAGAAAATTCATGCTTCATTATTTTGGTGAAGAATTTGACGAGGTGAATGGCGAAGGTGCAGACATGGATGATAATACAAGAAATCCAAAAGAAAAGGAAGAAGCGAAAGAAAATGTTATAAAACTAATCACTGTAGTACAAGGCACTAAAGAAAAGTTTAAGGCTAAAGAAATTGTCTTGGCACTTATGGGCACTACCAATGCACTTATTGCTTCTCACAAAACCGATGAAAAACCTTTTTTTGGTATTGGATCTGGCAATGACAATAGTTATTGGATGGCATTAATCAGGCAGGTATTGGTTGCGGGATTACTAAAAAAGGAAATTGAACAATACGGAATATTGCATGTTACCAGCACGGGATCTTTATTTCTTGAAAATCCTACTTCTTTTATGATGACAAAGGATCATGTATATAACGAAGAAAATGACCAAGCCATAGTTACGGCTGCCAAAAGTGCTGGAGGTGCTGCAGATGAAAAATTATTGCGTTTCCTCAAAGACCTCAGGAAAAGTGAAGCGAAAAAGTTAGATATCCCTCCATTTGTAATCTTCCAGGACCCTTCTCTTGATGATATGGCTCTTAAATACCCAATTTCCATGGAGGAATTGGTAAATATTCATGGGGTAGGTGAGGGTAAGGCCACAAAATATGGAAAGCCCTTCTTGTCCCTCATTACAACGTATGTTGAGGAGAATGAAATAATTCGCCCGGATGACCTTGTTGTAAAGAGTACGGGAGCTAATTCTGCTCTTAAATTATATATTATTCAGAATGTGGATAGAAAGTTACCTTTGGATGATATTGCCTCTGCAAAAGGACTGGAATTACAAGATTTAGTAAAGGAAATGGAACAAATAGTATTTAGTGGTACTAAATTGAATATTGGTTACTGGGTAGACGAGATACTGGATGAAGATCAACAGGGAGAAATTCATGAATATTTTCTTGAGGCTGAATCAGACAATATCGAAGAGGCACAGAAAGAATTTGATGGTGAATATGAAGATGAAGAATTGCGGCTATACCGCCTAAAATTTATGAGCGAGGTAGCCAATTAAGGCGAGTACATTATTTTACTGTTAAGAAAAAAGAGACCCTCAACAAGAGGGTCTCTTTTTCAAGTTTAATTGGTCAAAAAGTCTTTTTAAAAATTTCCGCTAGTGATAAAAGCAGCTATAACTCCAAAATATAGGATCCCAAATACCAGATATATTAGGGCCAGGGCCATACCAACATAAGACAATATCCGTCCTGTCCTGACGCTTTCATATCCCGAATAATTTTCAGGATGGTTCTGGTAAAGTGCCTCCGCTTTTTTGGCACTACTTAGGCCAATAATACTAAAAATAATAGCAAAAGGGCCGCAACAAGTGATAGCTCCTATGATGGAAATTATTCCCATCGTCAGGGCATTACTAGCCCCCGGTAAAGGTTGATGATTCATTTTAGTTATTTTTCGATGTGAGTTATTGCTCCCATTGTTCTCTCATTTCATTGACTTGTTCTATATAGGCGTCCCAACCACCAATAGCAGAAATTGAATACAAAACCCAGGCAAGCCAAATAATTCCCAGAACTATTCCAATGATTGCTAAAATCTTGGCCGTTTTAAGCTGACTGTAATTTGAGTATAATTCAGGATTTTCTTTATACTTATTTTCATCCTTATATACGAGAAAAAAGGCAATACCTGCAAGAATAGCTGCCGGAAGGCCACCAAAACAGCAGCATAGATATGAAAGAATCGCCAGTACAATGGCTATAGTTACATTAGGTAATTTTTGTTGTTCCATGAAGTATTGGTTTTATTAGAAAAATTTTAAAATAAAGTTGATCAGTATTGTTGTTACAGTAGTTATCATTAAAAATATACTAATCTTATTTGCGTATTTTATTGTCATTATATTATCCAACAACAGAAAACCCAGAAGCATTATTAAAGGATAAATCGCAGGATACATTTTAAAAGCCTCAACAAACTCTCCATTAAAGAGTAAATCAGCAGCTCTTTGAATCCCACATCCGGTACATTCTATGCCTAAAAGTTGCTTATTCATACACGGAAGCATATAATCTTCATTTATAAAAAGCAAGATGGATGAAGCGATTTTCATTTTGATCGATTAATCAACTGAAAAATACTATTATTTTTGAGGAATGAAAACAAATCGAATCATTTATTTTTTGCTTATTATGGCAGGTGCAATTATTATGGCTACAGGAGACCAGTTGGTTAAGAAAGAGTATGCCATGTGTGTAGGAATAATTTTACTGATGTACGGAATTTATAAATCTTCGAAAGTTTGGACTAAAACTGATGAGTAAATAATAGGCATGGACAATGAGAAATTTTAAAGAAGGAGACAGTGTTGAAGTTATAGATGATAACATTTCCGGAATAATTATTACCATTTCTGACCATTTAATAACTATACATACTAATGAAGGGTTTGATATGGATTTTACTGTATCTGAATTGATGCATACGGAAGGTATGAAACCCATAAAGGTTAGTAATATTGAAGCTGCGCAAGTGAAGGCAGACAAGGAACAAGCCGGTCGGAAAATCCGGAAAGTTGCGGTAAAAGAGCGTAATGCCGCCAAAATGGAAGTTGATCTTCATATACATCAACTTGTTCCTTCCTCAAAGGGGATGACCAATTATGATATGCTGAATATACAAATGGAAACTGCAAAAAGACAGCTGGAATTTGCTATTCGCAAAAGAATACAAAAAGTGGTGTTTATTCATGGCGTGGGCGAAGGAGTACTTAAAGAAGAGTTGAATTTCCTATTCAAGCGCTATGAAAATGTAAAATATTATGATGCAGATTATCAAAAATATGGCTTAGGAGCAACTGAAGTTTATATTTATCAGAATCCTTGAAGGGATAGATTACTCTTCGGTAGTTATGGTGCCAAAATCATTAATCTGCAGGTCAGATATTCGCTGACCTTCCGCATTTACCAGTGAAATTCCACTTAATTCAATTTTATGCTCATAAATGGTTGAATCGCTTTCACTTTGCACAGTTGTAATAAATACCTCTCCCCCTTCACCTTCGAACTCCTCAACAACCGTTGGTGTGATGGGTGGCACTGCATCACAAAAATAATTATTAGAGATATTGTCGGAAAAAGTCCGATATATCAACTGGGATTGCCCTGGAATTGCACTCTTAATAGTGTCTGTAGAAACTTCATTCTTAAGGATACCACTTTGCAATTCAAGAACTAAAGCTTCGACTGAATTGAGTTTAAAGAAGAGCGTGCTGTTAATAGTTGTAGTAGATTCACAGAATGTGATACTGATATCGTTAAAATCTACCGCTTCAATTATTAAATCTCCGTCATCACAAGAGTTGATAAAGCAAAAAATAAAAATTAAAAATACTCTGTTCATGCCTCAAATTTAAATGAATTTAAGGCTATTATCCTAGTGACTTGAGTTGATTTTATAAAGAGTTTAAGTTTATTTCGATTATTTTTGGCTTTGTATCCCAAACAAAAGCTTGTTCATGCAAAAAATCTATTTTGATAATGCTGCTACCACCCCGGTGCGGGAAGAGGTCATTGCAAAAATGCAGGATGCCCTGGTCAACTATTATGGGAATCCTTCTTCTACTCACGGATTTGGAAGAAGCGCCAAAACGGGAATTGAGCAAGCGCGTAAAACAATTGCCAAATATTTGAACGCCCAACCTTCGGAGATTATTTTCACATCTGGAGGTACCGAAGCAGATAACATGATTTTAAGAAGCGCTGTCAAGGACATGGGGGTCCAAACTATAATTACTTCAAAAATAGAGCATCATGCAGTATTGCATACGGCAGAGGCCTTGCAAAAGCAGTTTGGCATCAATGTGCAATTCGTTGACCTTGATAGTTTTGGTAATGCTGACCTTCAACATCTGGAACAGTTATTAGCAGCCGATGATTCGAAAAAATTGGTCAGTCTAATGCATGTAAATAATGAAATTGGGAATATTTTAGATATTCATGAGATAGCCTTGATATGTAAAGCCAAGAGTGCCCTTCTCCATTCAGATACAGTGCAATCTATAGGTCATTTTCAATGGGATTTACAGCAAACACCAATTGATTTTGTGGTGGCTTCAGCACATAAATTTCATGGACCCAAAGGGATTGGGTTTGCTTTTATAAGGAAAAATACGGGTATAGAACCTCTAATATTAGGCGGTTCACAAGAACGTGGTTACAGGGCAGGAACAGAACCATTTCACAATATAATGGGGCTTAAAGAGGCATTCCTTGCTGCTTATGATAATCTGGACGAAGAAAAAAAATATATTTCCGGATTGAAAGAATATTTTATTAAAAAAATCAAAGTGGCTATACCTGAGGTTAAATTTAATGGATATTCGGGAAATTTGGAAAATAGTACTTATACTCTGGTGAATGTTTGCCTGCCTTTTAGTAAAGAGAAATCGCAAATGCTTCTATTTCATTTGGATCTTAAAGGGATTGCCTGTTCAGAGGGGAGTGCTTGTCAATCCGGTGCCGATGGCGGTTCACATGTGCTTGCAGAGGTTTTGTCTGAGGAACGACTGTTAAGGCCTTCTGTCAGATTTTCTTTTTCAAAATATAACACAATAGAAGAAGTAGATTATGTGATTGAGGTTTTGAAAGAGTTTAATCAGACTTAAGATTTTTTTTCGCTTTTAGCCTCTCTTTGTCATAAGGAAATTTGCGCACCAGTTTTTTCATCATTTTATCAATCAGGTCGGCTGTATTTCGCCCTGACTTTTTATTGATTCCATACTCGTATTTCCATAACAATTTCCCCGTTTTTCCATCACTTATTTTAATGCCGATTCTACCATAGTTTGCATCACCAAGAATATAATCCATAAAGCTAAATTCAACTGGAATTCCTTTAGAAAGAAGGATATTTATATCCAAATTCCCACTTACAATGGCATCCACTTCCAGAATTTCACAAAGTTCTTTAATTGTATAAGTATCTATATTGTTATAAGTAATATCTTCTTTGGCGAGTATGGCATTGGTGTTTTTAATATTTTGAAAATCAACAGTAAATTTCTTCTTTTTCTTACCCAGTCCAAAATAGGTCTCCAGGGCATCTTGCACCGCATAGCCTTCTTTTTCTTCTAACTTTGTTGATTCCTCTTTGGTAATATTTTCCTCCAATTCAAGATGGGTAAAAAAGGGTATAATCGCTAAAATATGATGATCTTTACTTAAGACATCAAATTTGCTGCTTTCAAATACATTTTTTTGAGCATTAAGCCATGAACCGCAGGCAAGAAGTGTAATAATAAGTAATTTTTTCATTCTAAAGTAACTAAAAACGCATGCCTAATTTAAGGTTGAACACTCGGGACGTCATATAATTGGGAACCGCAAACTCCACTTTAGTGTCAACATCTCTTACCCATGTATTGGTTATGGAATTTTGATTGTTAAATAAGTTATATATCTCAAAACCAAAATTTAATTCTTCAAAGCTATATAACCAATGACCTTTTGGGTACTGTTTATTTATTCCTGCAAAAATATAGGAAATACCCAGATCTGCACGTTTATAATCTCTTAATCTATTCTGAAAATTATAAGGATCAGCATAACTTGGAGATCCCCCGGGTACTCCGGTATTGTAAACAAGATTCAGGTACATCCTTAAACTGGGTATAGTTGGGATGTAGTCCTGCCACAATATGCCTATTTGAAACCTTTGATCTGTAGGCCTTGAAATATACCCTCTGTTATCAATATTTTCTTCTGTTTTAAGGAAACCCAGGCTTACCCAGGATTCTGTGCCCGGAACAAATGCACCATTCATTCTCATATCAAATCCATAAACATAGGCCTTCGCATTATTTGTGGCAAAATAACGAATTCTTACATCATCTAAGGTGTAAGGATTTACATTGTTCAGCTTCTTATAATACACCTCACCTACGAGTTTAAAAGGCCGGTTCCAAAGTTCAAAACTATATTCGTTGCCAAGTACAAAATGTACAGATTTTTGAGCCTTTACATCTGGTTGTATTGTACCGGTGGGATCTCTTAGTTCTCGATAAAACGGAGGTTGTTGATAGACCCCTGCAGCAATTCTAAATAGCATATCAATCTTCCAGGAGGGTTTGATTGCAAACTGTCCTCTTGGGCTGAAAATAATCTGAGAATTACTGGAAAATCCTTCCCCGCTGACCGTCCAGTATTGAGTCCTGAAGCCTAAGTTATAATAAATATTATTGCTATTCCACAGGGTTCTACGGCTATATTGAAGATATCCGGATAAACGATTAGTACTTACAAAATTCAAGGCAGAAACAGATGTGTAAGGTACAATTGCGGCGTTAAAAGGTTCTTGCGGTTGGTTGTTTATAAACTCAGCAGTTGGAGGCCTTACAGAATAACCTAAAGAGTCCAAAAATTCAGATTCACGAATTTGATCTCTAAAGTCCTCATACGTATATTTAATTCCCCATTCCCAGGACTCTTCTTTTTTATTCAGTTCGCCTTTGTGTGCTACATTCACTATGAGTGCATCAAGATCATTTCTTGCCCTGTTAAACTGAGTGCCTAATCCCCTTGTAGAGGTTACTTCACCGAGATTATTGCTACCGAGATCTGCATCAATCTCACCTAGTTCATATTGTGAAATTACATCGGAATATTCTTCTTCCGTCGTATGGTATACAGAAGTTATAAAACTTAATGAAACATTATCATTTGCGTAATAATCAGCTTTTAGTGCTCCAAGGCTGGTTTTATAATTATTATCTTCTTCGCCTTGATAAAACACTACAAGGGCCTTAGGATCGCTAATTGTACCAAAGTTCGTCTGTCTGGAAAAAGGCACATTTTTATAATCATTAACAGATAGGTTTCCTAAAAAGTTCAAGTTAAATTTTCTGGAGAAATGGTAAGTAAGATAGGTTTGTAAATCTGCAAAGGCGGGTGTGAAATTCGCGTTGGTTTGCTGGCTATTTACAAAAAGGCTATTGTCTCTGTATCGGGCACCAGTTACACTAGTGAAATTTTTATTTTTGGATATAGTTTCAAGTGTAACTCCTGCTCCAAGAAAACTAGCTTCAATATTCAACCCGAATTCTGTTGGATTTTTATAGGTAATATCCAAGACAGAAGATAGTTTATCCCCATAATGAGCCTGAAAACCACCAGCTGAGAATTCCAGATTTTGGACCATATCGCTATTTACGAAACTTAAGCCTTCTTGCTGGCCGGAACGCACTAGAAATGGCCGGTAGACTTCAATGTCATTGATATAAACCAGGTTTTCGTCATAATTCCCGCCTCTCACAAAATACTGAGTACTTAGCTCATTATTGGAAGAAACTCCCGGAAGTAATTTCAGCACATTTTCTACACCTGCATTGGCTCCCGGAATTTTTCGTACAAGTTGAGCAGAAATGGTTGTTATACCTTCAGCGCTTTTTTCTCCGGTTGCCGTAACTTCAACACCAGCTACCTGAATTACATCAGTTTTCATTACCGGATTGAATTCAAAAGTTTCATTTGTAGTGAGGATTAAGTTCTCTAGGATTACATTTTTATGGCCTAAATGAGTAAAAATTATCGATATTTCCTCATCGGCAATTACATCCATTAAATAAAATCCGGTTGAATCCGTATAGGTGCCATAGCCTTTGGTAGTTATGTTTACATTGGATAATGGTTCATCATTAACTCCCAGGACCACCCCGGTAATCGAAGCTTTTTGCCCGTTCACTAAAGTTAGCGAACCAAAAATAGAAAGAAGGAATAAGATTTTAGAACACTTCAAAAGTTTATTTTCTGTAAAAGCTACTGGTAAAGATATTTGAATTCCCTACGTTATCTGTAACGATTACTTTGAGTTCACATTGCGTTTGATTTAGAATTTTATCATCAAAATTATAGGTTAGTGTTTTTGTTTTGGGTTCGTATTCCATTAAGATCCACACACCATTTAATGTAGCAGAATAAGTATTAATGCCACTTAAGTCATCAGAGACTATAAGGCTGAGATAACGGTAGTTATTTAACCACTGCTTTTCCTTAAAGTTCTTGGGCCGTATTTTCGGAGGAATTGTATCCTGTGCGAGAGTATAAGTGCCCAGACTTCTGGTTCTGGTCGTAAAGGTTGTCCCTCGTTTAAAAGTTGTCATGTAATTAGCTGTCATTTTTTTATCGAGCCGGGCTATGAACAATTTCTTCTGCTCCTGTGGAGAGTATTTAGTTACATCAAAAGTTATCGTAAATTTTTTGTGTGCCGGGATCCTATTATTGTGAATCATAACAGTATCCTTACCTTTTTGTAGATCCATATAAAAATTGTCATAAAAGGTATTTGCAGGAAAATAGACTTTTGCAGCACCCAGGTCATAATTATTAGGTTGCTTTGCGATAATAAAATAATCTGTCTTCAATTCATCCTCAAGCATCAGTGGCTGCTGTCTTTTTCCTTCAACGGGAATAACTAATTTTACCATATTATTCTTAAAATCCTTTATAAGGATTTCTACCTTATAAGAAAGTCCTTCACTTACTATTATTTTTCCTTCATTATATATTTGTTTATATATTTCAAGTCGATTTCCCGGTACAATGAAGCATCTCTGTATACGCTCCTTATATTTCCCAAAATGGTCATAATCTATAAGAGTGTTGATATATCTGGTTTCGTTAAATGAGAACGATTCAAAATTAAAATCGGTGTAAATTTTTCCATTTACTAGTTGTTGTACGGAATAGATACCATTCTTGTTGGCAGCCAGATCCTGCCTGTCATAGGTATTTATTCCAAAACCAATTGTTCCGGAGGCGTATACCTTATCTGCCAGATAAGATCCATCCTTTTGTTTGTTGAATTTAATTTGAATCTTCTTACTACTTCTATTTACCTGTGCGTCTTCAGACAAAGGATAAGCAAATAAGCTTAAAAGGATTGGATTAGTAGCATCCCTAACTTCTAAACCATAAAGAAGCGGATTAGTGGGTTTTTCCGAGATACTACTTCTTATTTCAAAATGCAGATGAGGCCCTGAGGACCCTCCTGTGTTTCCGCTATAAGCTAAAACCTGATCTTTTAAGACCTTAATGTCACCATAATCCGGAAATACCTCAATTTCATATGACTTTTTCTCATATTGAATCTTTTTAATATAGGATTCAATTTCAGGTGAAAACTTTTGAAGATGTCCATATACTGAGGTATAACCATTAGGATGGGCGATGTATATGACTTTCCCATATCCCCAAAGTCCTATTTTTATTCTTGTTACCGTACCATTTCCTATGGCATACACCGGCAATCCCTGCCGCTGTTGTGTTTTAATGTCAATGCCAGAATGAAAATGATTTGAGCGTAACTCACCAAATGTACCAGCCAGGACTAACGGTATATCCAAAGGAGACCTGAAAGAGTTTAAGGGGTACGTTTCCTGACCCAAAACAGTAACCGCGGTAAGAAGAAGGAGACTTAAAATAGGTATTCTCATAGGTGCTATGTTGATGCGAATTTAATTAATACCAGTTAAACTTGGAAGAAAGGTCTGTTAACAACCATAATTTTCTCTAATATTTAGTTTAATTTTTGGAATAGTCCAAATCATTAGATTTAAAGTATTACTCCAGGAATAATTGCAAAAACTATTGCTAAGTCGCCGCAGGTGTGTTAACTTTGTGTAAAACGTATTGTAATTTGCATATGAGCGAATTGGTTGAAATCGTTGATTCCTTAGAAAATAAAATTAGCAAACTTCTGCATAAAATAGAATTGCTAAATCAGTCTAAAATAAGGTTGGAGCAGGAAATTGTTACACTTAAAAATGAGGATGATACAATTAGGAATACCATTTTGGAATGGGAAGAAAGATATAATTCTCTCAAGCTTGCAAATTCAGTGCTGGGCAGTGATAATAATAAAACTGAAGCAAAGCTCAAAATAAATACATTGATTAGAGAGTTGGATTATTGTATAGCTCAACTAGCTGAATAAGGTTACTAAGAAATATGGGAGAGAAGCTGAAAATTAAGCTCTCTATCGCAGATAGGGTATATCCTTTGACCATTGACCCGAGTCAGGAAGAAGGACTAAGAAAGGCTGCAAAGAATATAGAACAGCTAGCCAAGAAATTTGAGCAAAATTATGCCGTTAGAGATAAGCAAGATGTATTGGCCATGTGTGCCTTGCAGTTTGCCTCCAAGATTGAACAAAAAGGCATTGATAATTCGGAGAGTACCAAAGAAGTTACCGAACGTTTAAGGGCGTTGGATCAACTGGTAAACTCTAAGCTTAGTATAAAATAAGTTCTTTAACATAGTACAAAGTTACTGCCCACATTGGTATTTAATTTTTGACGAACTCAACACTAATTTGTTTGAAAAGGGTGAGTTTAGGTTGTAAAAGCAAGCCTTCTTGAAAGGATCCTTGATCAACTTGTTAGCCCTAAACCTGTTTATTGGAGTTTGTACAGAACTTCATCAATGTGGGTTTTTTATTTAAATTGGTTTTATAAATCATTTTGAGACCTGATCTCAAAATGCTTTTTACCCGTTGGGGATTAAAGCAATAATAGTTTTAGAGTCATATTATTTGGTGGAGGCTGGCTTCATATTCAAGCATTGCATTCATACTTTAACAAAGGGCAGGTAAGTATTAATTATTAAAATAGGTTATGGATATTACAACAATTGCAATAGTAGCTTTAATTGGTTTGGTTATAGGATTTGTTGTTGCAAAGGTCTTAGAGAAGGGTAAGGCATCAAGGACCGTTACAAATGCAAAAAAAGAAGCGAATTCTATCTTAAAGGCCGCCAACATTGAAGGCGAGAGTATTAAAAAGGACAAGATTTTCCAGGCTAAAGAGAAATTTTTAGAATTGAAAGCAGAACACGAGAAAGTAATCATAAACAAAGACAAAAAGATTGCTGAATCTGAAAAACGAACACGGGATAAGGAATCGCAGATTAGTGGAGAACTGGCTAAGAATAGAAAGCTAAATGAACAACTTCAAATAAAACTTAAAGATTTTGAACACAAATCTGAACTTTACGATAAAAAACATTCTGAACTTGAAAAACTTCATAAAAGTCAGGTTCAGCAGTTAGAGGTTATCTCCGGCTTATCTGCGGAAGATGCAAAAAGTCAACTCCTTGAATCTTTAAAGGAAACTGCTAAAACAGATGCTATGGTTTATTTGCAGACCACATTGGAGGATGCTAAACTTACAGCTCAGCAGGAAGCGAAGAAAATAGTCATAAATACTATTCAACGCATTGGTACTGAAGAGGCTGTTGAAAACTGTGTATCTGTGTTCAATCTTGAATCTGATGATGTTAAAGGTCGTATTATTGGTAGGGAAGGAAGGAATATCAGGGCACTGGAAGCTGCAACGGGAGTAGAAATAATTGTTGATGATACCCCTGAGGCCATCATACTTTCCTGTTTTGATTCAGTTCGAAGAGAAGTGGCTCGACTGTCTTTACATAAGCTGGTTACAGATGGTAGAATTCATCCGGCCAGGATAGAGGAGATTGTACGTAAAACTGAAAAGCAGATAGAACAAGAAATTGTTGAGGTTGGAAAACGCACTGTTATTGATTTGGGCATTCATGGATTGCATCCAGAATTGATCAAAGCGATAGGTAGGATGAAGTATAGATCTTCCTACGGACAGAACTTATTACAACACTCAAGGGAGGTAGCAAAACTTTGCGGGGTAATGTCCGCAGAATTAGGTTTAAATCCAAAAATAGCAAAGCGAGCAGGTTTATTACACGACATAGGTAAGGTGCCAAATACAGAAGCAGAGATAGAAACACCTCATGCCATTTTGGGGATGCAATGGGCGGAGAAATTCGGGGAAAAACCGGACGTCTGCAATGCCATTGGTGCCCATCACGATGAAATAGAAATGAAGACCTTAATATCCCCAATTGTACAGGTCTGTGATGCTATTAGTGGTGCCCGTCCCGGAGCAAGGAGACAGGTGTTGGATTCCTATATTCAAAGACTAAAAGATCTAGAAGATATCGCCTTTGCTTTTGGAGGTGTGCAAAAAGCCTATGCTATTCAGGCAGGAAGGGAATTGAGGGTTATTGTAGAAAGTGAGAAAGTGAGTGATGAAAAAGCTGCACAGCTTTCTTTTGAAATCTCGCAGAAAATTCAGACCGACATGACCTATCCTGGTCAGGTAAAAGTTACCGTAATACGGGAAACACGTTCGGTTAATGTAGCCAAATAAGGAACCATTTCATACAAATTTAAAAACGAGCTTTAAGCTCGTTTTTTTGTTTCATATATATTTGTTTGTCCTAATAAAGGATATATTTTTATTACGTTGATCTTTTTAATCAACTACAAATTTAAAACCAGCCGTAATAATTCCTGCGTTTAAACCAGTACTTCTTTTGTAATAGTCATACTTTAAATCAATGCTCTTCAAACCTAATTTCAATTTGTGTTGTTTCATAATTATGTTGGTATAATTAAGTCCGAAACCGAATTGATTTGCAGTGTACTCTGACAAATCATAATCTGAAGTATAGAATTGCGAGTTGGAAAGATGTTCATTATATGGGGCAAAATAATCCGCCGCCTTTTGGTTGTAAAAGCGATATGAAGGATATAAAGTGAATTTTTCAGCAATTTTTACTGGGACTTCAATACTTAGCGTATTCGAATTTATGCCCCAATCATCAAAATAATATCTATAATACGATCGCACAACCAGATATTCATTTATAAAAAAGTTAAGTCGGCCCCCCAGTGCAACTTTAAACCTGGATTCGGGCAGGCGCTCAATGTCATCTGCCAGATGGAAGTTATCAATAAAGGAGTCTGCTATGTCACTAAAGTAAACCCTTTGAAAAGGTGTGGAAAGTAAGCCTTGCTGCAGTACCAAATCGGCCAAAAAAGCCCCCTGTATATTTTTGGTAAGGATTTGCGATAAACCAACACCAAAAGAATAGGAGTTGCGATTCTGATCCGTTAAAACTGTAAAAGACGGGTTGTAATCGGGATTTCCCGTGATGGTATTTTCCAAAAATAAAAAATCATTTAGCCCGCTTCCACCCGGGGCAAAAGGACGAAGTTCAAAAGGGTAAATAATCTTCCATTTATCTAGAAATACATTTGCACTAAGTCCAAGTTCTGTATTTTTCTCATTGAATAACATGGTATAACTGCCTCCAAAACCCAGTGAAGAGTAATCGTACTCCGTTGAAAATGAAAGTTTTCCGCTCCATATAGAATTTCTATCATCCGAACTATGGCTGTAATTTCCTGTTAGGTTAAACCAGGTATCATTCTGTGAAGCGCCAGAAGAAGCAATAAAGGGATCTGCAAAACCATTATCAAATGGGTTAACGTTACTAGAAGAGGCAGAGGTATATGCCGATATACCGGCATCGACTGTTAGTACGTCATCATCACTTAAAGGAATGGCAATTACCAATGTTCCGGTAATATCGGTTAATTCTTCGGTGCCAAGTCCACCTGTTACTGCTGCATTATTGCCTTCCTGGGAATAGTAACTAGCTAAAATGTCTATTTCGGCGGTTTCCAAAACCCTTTTTTTATAATCTCCGTCATTTTGTCCCGGATTCTGAGCGTGGCAAATACCACTGACCATAAAGAGAAAAATAAAAAGAATGGGCTTATATGTTGTCATAGTTTTTGTAAGAAGAAGAGAGAGTTGAATTATTCTCATCCTTAATTAATTGCATCCACAACCGCCACCAGTTTTACCTCCATTTGCGCCGACTGCAGCTTCCCTATAGGAATGAAATATGGTTATGTTTCTGTCCGATAACTTTTCCGATAGTACCATATCAGGATCATTAATATTCACTTTTTCGTATCCCTTTACTGCAACACAGCTACTTAAAGCTATTGGGATACATGCCACTAAAACAATTTTTTTAATCATATCCTGTCTATTTCTATATTAGCGGAAGTAAATACTTTCCCTTTTTCGTCTATAATTACGCACTCAACTTTCGGTAATTGATTAATTCTGTTTAATCCTGTTTCAATGCCCATTACAAATACAGATGTTGCAAGGGCATCTGCCAATTCTGCTTTTGGAGCAAATACAGTTACGCTCAAAATACCGGTAGCGGGATAACCTGTTCGAGGGTCAATAATATGCGCGTATCGAATACCATCAAATTGCACAAATTTTTCATAATTACCCGAAGTTACTACAGCACCATTGGTAATTGGCAAAATGGCAGCTGCTTTGGTTTTATTTAATGGATTCGTAATAGCTACGGTCCATTCCTTTCCATTGGGTTGTCTGCCCCATGTATTCATATCTCCTGAAGCATTAATAATACCCGCTTGTACGCCATTTTTGAGCAATAAGGCCTTCGCCTGGTCAGCTGCATATCCCTTTCCTATGGCTCCGAATCCAATTTTCATTCCTTTTTCTTTAAGGAAAACTGATTTATTCTTGGAATCCAGAATTATTTTTTGGAATCCTACCTTTGAAACGGATGACTTTATTTCTTCGTTTGAAGGTGTTTTTTTCATGCTGCCATCAAATTTCCAGATTTTGTCCATGGACGCATAGCTGATATCAAAAGCGCCATCGGTTAATCCGGATAGGCCTATTGCCCTGTCAATTAAGCCATATAATTCTTCGTCGACTTTAACCGGCTTTAATCCGGCATTTCTGTTGATTTCAGAAGTCTCAGAATTGGGATCCCAGGAAGAAATGAGTTTTTCAATTCTTGAAATCTCATTAATGGCAAGGTCCATTACGCTATTGGCCTCCGTTGAATCTTTAACGACCACAGTGATTTGAAAACCACTGCCCATTAGTTTTAGGCTTCGCTGAAATGATTGTTGTGCCGATAAGGGAACAATAACCAACAAGAGAATAATAAGGAAGCTACTAAGTTTCACCATTTACCCTTTAAAAGATTCTAAAAGATCGATATATTCTTTAACCGATATTTTTTTATAACCCGCTTGTCCTAGAAGATTCCCGTTTTCATCCAGGACTACTACCAATGGAAAGTATCCATTTCGATTATAGGTTTCGGCCAATTGCTGATTCTTTTTCTGCTGTTCGGCCGGGAGCATATTTTGTTTTTTACGGGGAAAATCAGCCAATAGCATGACAAAGTGATCTGCAGAATAATTTATGAATTCTTCACTACTCCATATTTGCTGATCAAGTTTTATGCAAGGAGCACACCAATCTGAACCCTGAAATACCAGAATTATTGGTTTATCACCTGATTTGGCCAATTCTTTGGCATAATTAAAATCTGTCTGCCAATCCTGGGCTAAAATTGTTCCGGAGGCAAAGAAGATAGCTAATAATACTGTTTTCATTTTCATATGCAACGTTAACGTCAGTTTCGGTATTTTCGTATTCTTTATCAGAGTCTTAGGTTCTTTTAAAATACAATGACTCAAAAAATCAACTCATTAAGTACCAAGAATATCGACGAATTATAATTAGAAATCAGTAGCGGTATTATCTGCTATCGTTCTCTCAAAAAATTCAATATTTCTTTAGTTTCAATTACAGTTGCAAATTCATTATGTAAACTGGCCAAAGCAATTTCATGAATCAATTCTGCTTCATATTTTATGCCATTTGCACCAACCTTATCAAAAGTAGCTGTAGCGTCTGAGACAACATATGTAGTATACCCCAAATTTCCTGCCATTCTTGCGCTACTCGATATGCAGTGATCTGTGGTAAGACCAGCAATTATCAATTCATTTATTTCCAATTCATCCAATTGTTGTTTTAAATCTGTGCCCATAAAAGCACTGTTAACTTTCTTTTCTACAATTCTTTCATTTGCAATGGGCATGACGATCTCTTTAAATTCGTTACCGCCTTGTCCTTTTAAGAGCCTGGAATTTGGATTGGTTGCGTTATGTTTAATATGAAAAATGGGAAGCTTACGATTTCTCCAGAAGTCCAGGATTTTTCTTGCATTAGCTTCGGCTTGAAGATTATTTCTATGGCCGCCATAATATTCAATATCATCTAACCCTTTCTGAATATCGATAAGAAGCAATGCCGGTTTACTATCAGAATTCATATTATTCAATTTTGTAGAGAATTGGATTAAAGGCTTTAGAGGCAACCATTACTTTATCACCAAGCTTTAGGGTTTGCACTTCAGATTTATCAGCAATTACTTTAACCACATTGTTTTGAATAAGAACCGATACAATAACAACAACATCCTGGGGTTCTATCTTCAATACTTCCCCTATAAATTTAAACTTACCGCTGATTTTTTTGTTAGAAAAGATCTCATTTGGAATGCCTTTTTTGGCAATTTTTCCCTGCTCAAGCACAAAAACCCGATCAGATAGTTTCATAATCTCGCCTATATCATGACTTACCAATAAAGTGGTCAGTCCATATTCATTATGAATTCTTGTGATGTAATCCTGGAGTTTCAAACGAATTTTATAATCCAGGGCGGCAAGTGGCTCGTCTAATAAGAGAATATCTGGTTTACCAACCAGAGCTCTCGCAAGGGCCACTCGTTGTTGTTGCCCTCCTGAAAGTGTTTGTGGTTTTCTGTTCTGCAGTTCACCAAGTTCCATCATTTCTATAAGATCTGTAATTGCTTTTTTATCCTGTCCTTTATTAGATGCATACTCCAGATTTTGTAGTACCGTCATATTTGGAAATAAGGCATAATCCTGAAAAACATATCCTATATTCCTATTTTGGGGAGATAAAAAGATTTTCGTTTTGGTGTCAACCCAACTGGTGTTGTCTATTGTTATTTCACCCTTATCAGGCTTTAATAAGCCGGCAAGGATTCTTAATGTTGAGGTTTTTCCGGCACCGGATTCACCGTAAAGAGTAACCAATTCGCCTTTTTCAATTTCACATTTTATGTGAAGTTTCATTTGTCCGTCAGAGGCACTTAAACTTTTATGAATATCAATTTTAATCATTTCCAAAAGCGCTTTAGATACCCCCCGTTTATTAAATAGACCATCAGCAGGATACAAAAGGTAATGATAAATAATACCGTGGCATAGAAATTAGCCGCACCATAATTCATCGCTTCTACTTCATCATAAATAGCAATCGATGCGACTTTGGTTTTACCGGGAATACTGCCTCCTATCATCAATACAACCCCAAATTCACCTACCGTATGCGCAAAAGCCAGCACAATTCCGGTTAATAACGAAGTTTTACAATTGGGAAGGAGTACTTTGAATAATGTCGTCCATTTTGATTTTCCCATAACCTGGGAAGCTTCCGTGAGTGAATGAGGCAAAATGCTAAGGCCCGATTGAATGGGGTGAACCATAAAGGGCAGGCTATAGATTATGGAAGCAAGTACAAGTCCGCCAAATGAGAATACCAGTTTAAGGCCCAGCCATTCATTTATCCAATTCCCAAACGCGTTTCCCGGGCTGAAGGCTACGAGGAAATAAAATCCCAATACTGTAGGGGGTAAAACCAAAGGCATACTAATAAGAGTTTCTATAAAAGGTTTGGATCTGGATTTCGTGTTAACTAACCAATATGCCATTGGTATTGAAATAACCAATAAAATTGCCGTAGTAACAACAGCAAGTTTTAAGGTAATAAAGAGTGGATCCCAATTCATCATTCAGAGAGCATAATTTCATTAGTTTTAATCATAGCACATACGTTTAATTCTTCTTCTAAACCAAGCTGATCCACGGCATTGGTAGTAATAATGGCACTTATGTCACCCGCAGGGGTATTGATCAGGATATTGCTTAATAATAAACCGCGTTCAATACTCTTGACTAGCCCTCTAACCTGGTTTTGAAGGCTTATTAGATGCTTTATGTCCTTACCAATAATAACTTCTGTTTCCTTAAATAAAATCTTAACCAAATGACCTACTGTTAAATAGGAAACTGTTTCCGGAGTTTCTATGATTATGGCCTTAAACATTATTTGATCAGAAAGTTCCACAGTTACAAGCGACAAACTACCGTTTACCTGCACTTCTTTAATATGACCATTTAAACTATTCATCTACCGAATATCCGAATTCTTTTAATATAATCTTCGCCTCTTTGGAGAAAAGAAATTTATAAAATTTGTAAGCCTGCGAATTATTTCTATTGGGTTGATCTATGACCACTACACCCTGTGAAATTCGATTATAACTGGAATCATTTACTTTAACCCAATTACCCTTGCCCTTCATTTCCGGTGCAAGGACCACAGATTGGGCTGTGAATCCAATTTCAGCTGATTTAGAATATATAAATTGATTGGTTTGGGCAACACTTTCCCCGTAGACCAATTTATTTTTAAGACTGTCCAAAATCCCATGTTTTTCTAATACTTCTAAGGCTGCTTGTCCATAAGGTGCTGTTTTAGGATTTGCCAGCGCAATGTGATTAATGGCATAATCATTTAAGTTTTCTATTGATATGTGTAGTCCGTCAACCATTGTCCAGAGTACTAATTTTCCATAGGCATAGATTTCAGGGGATGCGGTGGTTAAACCTTTTTTATAGAGCATTAAAGGATATTTCATGTCAGCCGAGACAAAAACATCAAAAGGAGCGCCTTCTATAATTTGAGCGGTATGCTTTCCCGAAGAACCTATGATCAATTCACAGCTTATACCAGTCTTTTCAGAGAATTTTTCTAGTATTGGCTCGAATGCGTATTGCGTATTAGCCGCAGCCGCAATTGTAATTTTAGAATGTTCATTATTTGCGCCATTACAGGCATAAACAAGAGCTATTAAAACAAGTCCTATTACGTTAAAAACCAAATTTTTTTCAATCTGTAATTTATTACATGGAACGACTTTAAAATTCCAATTCGGCATAGTCTACTTCTTTAGTGATATCCTCTACATTACCCGGATATTCTTTTCCCCTTAACCGGCTTACAGTGTGAGCTTTTAGTTCGTCTTCCGGGTAGGACTGTATTAAATTCTGAATAGCCTTTATATCTAAATCATCTTCAATTGGCTCCAGCCATTTGTCTACAAGTTCGTCCGGTAATATTAAAGGCATTCTGGGTCCTGCTGCTTTTGGATTATTATGTATTTTGGACATCATGGAATTACCCACAGTGGTAACAATAGAAAAAGTATTGATCAATTCCCCAGTTTCCGTATCAACCCATTCGCTCCAGAGCCCGGCCAGGGGCATAGGTTCATTGTCCTTCCTGCTCACATAAAAGGGATATGTTTTACTGGCATAATGATGATGTTCATAAAAGCCGTCTACATAAATAATAGATCTTTTATTTTTCGCCGAATTACGAAAGGAGGGCTTTTCAAAAATGGTTTCCCCTCTGGCGTTAAGAGTATTGTTCCAGAGTTTTTTTAATTGTGTCTTATCTTTTACCCAAAACGGAACAAGGCCCCAGGTTGCAAGAGTTGGTTCATGTGGAGAACGATCCGGATAAATAAATAATTTTGGGTGATTAAAACCCGAAACATGATAAAGCGGCAGGTCTGATAAGGGCGCCAGTTTTTCAATGATCTCCTCAATGGCCTGCTCGTTCCCGTAATGCCTGGCCCGTTTTAACTGAGCTTCCAGACTTGCCTTGATATCGTAACACATATTTTAATTTTTATATCATGAGGGAGAATTAAATTTAAGAAATTTTGTTCAATAATTGATTGATGTTGGATTAAGCATATTTTTTTGAATTAGCCAAAATTAGTAAAGACAACATGTTTGTTTGGACTTCAACCTCATAGTGGCATCCATACCAGTAGGGCCGACTGAATGATAAAAAACAAAATAAATGGAATTACAAAAAACCCCATAATATCTCTTGCCTGCAATTTGGTTCCAGCTGCCATTACAGGAAAAATTATAAGTAAATAGAAAGGTTGAAGGGCATTACTAAGGCTTTCTCCATAAGCAATGGCCATTGACGCTCTTGCAATCATGGCAGTAACTTCCGATTCACTTAACCCTGCACCCAGTTCTTTAACTACGTTAATAATGCCGGGTCCTATTACAGCAAATTCTCCACCTGCCGAGGGGATGGCAAAATTCACCAAACCACCAGAAACATAGGCCAAAAAAGGATAGTTGGTTAGGGTAGCAATTGATACCTGAAGATCAGCAATTTTTGCACCCAGACCGGTTGAAAGCATTATTCCCATAATGCCGGCATAAAATGGATACTGAAAAAGTATTCCCGAAATATTGCTGCTTGAACGTTTCATGGAAATACTAAAGCGAAGTGGGGTCTTATGCAGAAATAGTCCAATGATCAGAAACATAAATATGATAATATTAAAATTCAGATCAAAACCATTTACGTAGAAGTAGTGACCTATATAAATGAAGCCAAAAATTGCAATGGGGATTTGTAAAAAGGCGCTATTATTCAAAATGTCGGAGACTGCCTTAAAGGGGAGTTTGTAGGATTCCGCTTCCACTTTTACTGAAGATTCCTTTTGTGGATTATCCAGGACCAAAAGATCAGATAATTGTTTTTGTTTGTTGTTTTTAGGGATCAAAATGAGAAATAATAACGGACTTACCACAACAAAAAGGACAATCATCGCCAGGTTGAGAGTAGATCCTAAAGTATAGGAAGTTGGTATCAATTCTGAAAGTATTCCTGCCTCTATTAAGAAATTATTTTCGGTATTTAATAAAAGGGCTATAGAACTGGAAGCACCGGCAACCCAGCTACCCAAACCAAAATAAACACAGGCGATTAGGAAAGGATAGTTTAAACCCTTCACTCTTACGGCCAATTCTCTGGCTAAAATGGCAACAATTACAATCATTCCAAAACTGATCAGGGAAAATAATGAGCTGGAAATCAGCACTAATAAGTAGACCTGCCCGGGAGTTTTTATAAAACGCGCTATCCAATTTATTCCTTTTTCAACAGGATCTGATTGGGCTATACTGTAGGCCGTTACAATAACAAGAATGATCTGCATTCCAAATGCTAATAAGGACCAAAAACCATCATACCACCCTTCCAGAATGTTCAAAATTGATGCATCAGTCCAAATAAGAGCCATAAAACCAGTGAACAAGGTGAGAAGTAATGCAAAAACATAAGAACTGGGCATGTATTTTATAAAAAGATCTGTGAAAATATTTCCTAATGATGAAATCATTTTATTTGCTTCTATAGGGAATTTAGTTAACAAGAGTCCTATTGATTGATTAAATATAGGAGGTAATTTCAGAACATTGAATTTGAATCAAAAAAAATGTGCGATGCTCACAAGAGTACATCGCACATCAACAGGTTTGTCAGTTAGATTTTCGAACCCTAACCGGATATTCCGGTCGTTTGGGTGTTACCGGAGGGTTACTTTTAAGTTGCTCCAAAACTATCTCAATGGCTTTTTCCAATTGGGGGTCACCTCCTGAAATAACTTCTTTAGGCCATTGTTCAATCTCAATATCCGGTGCAACACCTTCATTCTCCACCCGGTAGCCTTCTTCGTTCCAAAAGGCTACATTAGGTGCCGTAACCGATCCGCCATCAATAAATTCAGGGTAACCTAATACACCAACAAGACCACCCCATGTGGTTTTCCCAATTATAGTTCCTAATTTAAATTTTCTAAACATCCAAGGGAGATAATCTCCACCGGAGCCGGCGGTTTCATCGATAATCATAACCTTAGGTCCCTGAATTGATGCACTGGGTGCTTTAAGGTCATTACCATATCTGAAATTCCAGGATGCCTGATAAGGTTTCTTTAGCATATCTATATAGTAATCCGCCAATTGTCCACCGCCATTGTGTCGTTCGTCAACTATAATGCCTTTTTTATTGGCCTGTGGGAAGAAGTAACGTTTAAAATATTCATGTCCGGCTCCCGCCGTATTCGGTACATACACATAGGCTACCTGGCCGTTTGTAGCTTTGTCTACTTTCTTTATATTACCTTCAACCCAATCCCTGTTTCTAAGTGCACGTTCACTATCTACAGGTACTACCTTCACTTTTCGTGAATCAGACCCGTCTGCTGAGGCTGAAACCTTAAGCTCCACTATTTTATTTTCAGTGTTTTCAAAGAAACTATAGAGATTTTGATCTGCCGTAACTTCAGTACCATTTACAGCAATTAAATATTCCCCTACGACAATGTTTACCCCTGGTTCGGTTAATGGTGAACGAAGCTCTGGTGTCCAGTTAAGACCTCCATATATCTTAGTAAACCGATACCGGTTGTTAACCACTTCATAATCTGCCCCAAGAAGGCCCCCGCCTACTTTATCCGGGTTATTCATTCGATCACCCCGACTGCCAAACCTATGGTGCCCAACCGCCAATTCACTGCACATCCATTGCATAACTCTGTAGAGATCACTTCTACACGTGACATCGGGAAGAAAACTTTTATATTTTTCTTTCATGGCATTCCAATCCAAACCATGCATTCCAGGGTCATAGAAATAGTCCCTGTTCACCCGCCATGTTTCATCAAATATATTGGACCACTCTTGTCGGGGATCTATTTTCACCTGGATGGCGCCTATATTTATTTCCCCATTTTCTGGTTTTTTACCTACCTCTGTTATTCCCCAAGTTTTCTCTTTTTGGTATAACATTTTTTTCCCGGAAGCAGCAATGGTATACCAGTTTGCCAGCATAACTTCCTCGTCTTCCCGCTTTTTTAAATCATACATTCTAAGAGACTGTGGATCGCTGTAACTGCTATGCGGTTTTCGTGATAAATAAAATAATTTCCCCTCTTCCGAACAACTTAAACCAGAATACATTCCGGGCGAAATAGGAAGGTCAATAATTCGATTTGAAATTTGCTCCCAATCAATTCTCAATGGAGGAGCCGTTTTATTCTCCTTCTTTTCATCCTTATCTGTGGAATCCTTTTTAGATTTTTCATCGTCTTCGTCATTTTCTTCATCATTTTCTTTAGCCAAAGGGGATGTAAGTTCTTTCTGTAATGTTACCAAATAGATAGAATTAGTCATTTCCATATCCTGATTAGACTGATCAAACCAATTCACAACCGGACCGGCATCTGTAGAAGCGAGCATATAGATATACTTTCCACTTGGATCAAAGATGGGTTCACTAACGCTGGAAAGTCCATCTGAAAGTTCGAAGGATAGATTTTGATCCAAGGAATATACGTAGGCTCTTTCAAAATTTGTTTCTGTAATAATCGTGTAGGACACCCATTTTGAATCATGAGACCAGGATCCAAAAAGTTCCCTGAAAACACCCGGAATATAAAGCTTATCTGAACCAATTTTAGTGATCTTTCCACTGGATGTATTGGCCATAAATAAATTACGTCCATTATCCACGAAGCATAATTTCTTACTGTCCGGTGACCAATGTAAATAGGCGTAAAAGCCAGAACGGGAAATAGGAAATTTTTTGATCGTTCCATTTTCCAATGTTTTGAGATGCAGGCTATATTCACCAGAAGCATCAGAAAAATAGGCTATTTTTTTACCATCAGGGGACCATTGAGGGTATTTCTCATGAACCCCGGGGGTTTGGCTGATGTTCTCTACATCACCTTTTTCAGCAGGTACCGTAACAATTTCTCCTCTAAAATCGAATACTGCTCTTGCACCGGATGGAGAAATACCTGCACTTCTTAGATACTTATCCCCGGAAACATAGCGTGGCCTCAGTTCCAAAAGATCTGTAGCAATGGGGATAGTAATTTTTGAACTGGTAAGGGAATTGGAATCCAATAAATGTAGATATCCCGCTTGCTCATAAATTAAATCTTTATTATTAGTATTCAGACTTATCACAGGAAAATCGTCATAATTTGTGAGTTGGGTAACAACTTTAGAATCCAATTCATAGGCATATAAATTGAATTCGCCATTTCGGTCACTTCTGAAAAACACCTTGTTTCCTATCCATTGAGGATTCGTATCGTTTCCACCAGATGCTGGTTTGTCGATCTCCACAACCTCATAGGTTTCTGTATCGTAAATCCAAATGCGTGATTGGGTACCTCCCCGGTAATTTTTCCATTGGTTAAATACTTCGTATAAAGGAGTGTAAGCGATATATTTCCCATCTTCTGAATAAGATGCACTAAATGCAGTAGGAATAGGTAATTCCAATGGCTGACCACCTTCTATTCCTATGGTATAAAGCTTGGCATGCCTGTTGGTATAGGTAGATCTGCGAGAGATGAAAAGTATACTTTTACCATCAGGTGTAAAATCTCTCACCTGATCCCAACCTGGATGCCATGTTAATCTTTTGGGAAGGCCTCCTTGTGCAGAAACTACAAACACGTCTATATTACCGTCATATTCGGCGCTGAATGCAATTAAAGAACCGTCCGGTGAAAAAACAGGGTTAGATTCTAAGCCCCTATCAATGGTAAGGCGTCTGGGGTTAGCACCATTTTTATTGGCTATCCAAAGATCCTCTGCATAAATAAAAGCAATATTATTTTCACTTATTGCCGGACTTTTCATTAACCTGGTGTCAATGGTATTTTGAGCATTAATTTGGTAAAATCCTATCGTTAGTAATATGAATAGTGTTAGGTAATTTTTAAAATGTATCGACATATGAATAATGTTATAGATTATTTAAGATTTATATGGATTATCGGAAGGTGATTTATTAAAATGTTCAGTCGTTAAATATAAGGTGGATTTTGGTCATACGAAATTTAGAATTTAAATATTAATAGAACTTTTAAGGCTCTGAAAAAGAACCTCGATACAGGCTTAATTTGTCACTGAAATATTATTGATCCAATTCTCCAAAGTGGCTAAATATTCGGGATGTAACTTGGACCAATAGGGAAAATCACTTTGCCCTATATCGTACATAGAATGAGAAGCACCTCGTAATAAAACAATTTTATATTTATCGTTTTGAGATTTCTTAAGGGCTTGGGCGATTATTTTATGACTGTCTTCAGGGATTATTTCATCTAAACCTCCCTGAACTATTAGTACAGGCTGTTTTATTTTTTCAAAATATGGAATGGGTGTAAAGTTCAGTTTCCTATCTATTTCGATCTCATCAAGGTTGGGAATCCATACCTTATTGAACCACTCTCGAGATTTAGCGGTGTTGATTTCTTTCTGAAGGGTTTCTTTGGAAAGTTCACCTGCAATCGTTTCAAAAACCATTCGTTCAAATTTGGTTGCCTCATTAATATTCTCACCCAGAGCCGCTCTATTTCTATTCTTCCAGTAATTAAGATCACTTTCCAATAAGGTAGAACCAGGGCAGCTCACGACTATTCCATACTGAAGGTCTTTTAATTCATTTAGAATATACGGGACCTTGGCAGCTCCCTGACTACTACCTTTTATGCCTATACGGGTAAGCGGGATGGCTGTTATTTCAGAAAATTGCTTAATAGCGTTAATATCATCCGAAGAAAGTTCTTCAATACTGGCCTTTGACCAATTGCCTTCAGATATTCCTGTTCCCCGCTTGTCATAAATAAAGGTAGTATAACCTCGTTTTGCAAAAAGCTGCGCTTCCGCCCTGGAAGCACTCCTGTCCGAATTGCCGGAGGAAGTGACCATAACCAGGCCCTTTTTGTTGTCTTGCGGCGGATAGTAAACAGTGCCATTTAACTTTAGACCATTAGATTCATAGCTTATGTCCTCAGTTGACAACACTTTTTTACCGGCCAAAGTTTTAAAAAGTGTGTATTGAATTTCAACCGTGTCCACGGTTAGTGTTCCCCTCAATTCAGCATTATTATTTTCCCATTTATTTTTAAACAAATAAGTGTAAAAATCACTCTGGAGTTTAAAATTTATTGAATCGCCAATTACCTCAACATCCCTAAAAGGGATGCGATTTGCATTTTGTTTAAGGCTCGAAAAAAATACTTTCCAGTTTGTAGAATCTTGTTCCAATTCAAAAACAATTGAATCTGCAAAACTTCCTTTTTTAAAAAGGCCAGTATAGGTGCCACTTCGACTAGAAAATTCGGTCCTCTTATTATTTGTACATGCTACCATGACCAAAATAGCGACCAAATAAAGGTACTTTCTCATTTGCTTTGTATATTTAATTATCGGTTTCTACCTACTTTTTTATGCCTTCTAAAGAATACACCATTGGCAGTTTATTTCCCAGATGTTTAATCCTGTACTTTCCAGGTTCAGATTCTATAGTGAATTTAAAACAATCATAAGGGGAATAATCATATTCCTCAAAGGATGTTATTTCAATCCCGTTCTTTACCAGGCTTGTTATAACATCTCCCAGACCGTGATTCCACATTACGTATTCCAGTTTAATATCAGCATCCCTGTTAGCGTATGTCCCTGTTTCGGATTCTACAATGGGTCCGGAGTTGAAATAACGATAAGCAATCTTACTAAATTCATTATCAAACATCCAGACAACCGGATGAAACTCAACGAAAATTAGCCTGCCGCCTGGTTTTAAAAACCTTGAGACAACCGCTGCCCATTTGTTAAGATCGGGAAGCCAGCCTATGGTACCATAGGTAGTGAAAACTATATCAAATTCATCACTTAAATGATTAGGCAGATCATAAAGATCACAACAAACAAAGTTTGCGTCCATATTTGTTTTCAAGGCTAGTTCTCTGGCTCTGGCGATAGCCTTGTCAGAAAGATCAACCCCGGTAACCCTGGCACCAAGCCTTACCAATGAGAGCGTATCCTGGCCGAAATGACATTGTAAATGAAGAATACTTTTGCCCTTTATATCTCCCAAAAGATTTAATTCTATATTTTTAAGTGATGATTTTCCGTCCAGAAAACTTTTCATATCATAAAAATCGGACTTCATGTGAGTATCTGTCTTACTATTCCAGGAGGCCTTATTTATTTTGATATAATCAGATTTAGAACCCATGTCCAATTAGCGATTTTTTATTAGTTTTTAAGGTATTGTTCTTTTGTAATTCTGTAATATAAAGAGTTGTCTATACCCTTACAGCTATCTCTTTTCCAGAATACCATGGAAAGTTTTTCCAGAACTTTAATAGAGCTAATATTTTCCGTGGCAACCCTGCCAATTATCTCTTTTAAATTAAGATCCATAAACCCATATTCAAGACAAGCATATGCAGCTTCTGTGGCATAGCCTTTGTTCCATTCTCTCCTAAAGAAACGAAACCCTATATCGATCAAATTTTGTTCATTGAGCTTTAGTCCACACCAACCAATAAACGAGTCGGAAGATTTGGTTATAACGGCCCATCTGCCACAGCCATTTTTCTTATAATCCTTGTAATTAAGAAGAAATTCCCTTGCTTTTTCAACAGATTCAAATGGGGGGTCACCGGTGTATTTTATAACTTCCTGATCCGAATTTAATTCCCAGATTTTATAGGCATCATCTAGTGTGAACTCCCTTAGTATTAATCTGGGAGTTTCTATTATGGATTTTGAGCGACGACTCATTCCTTTAACAATTTTATCACAAGCCCAATTTGGCCCAAATGGTAAATATCGTGGTGCAACATTCCTTCAAGTACAAAGGAATAAGGATAGTTACCACCAAATTCAGGGTCATAGTAGTATTCATTTAAAAATGTATCATCCTTATCTTGTAAGTGTTTCAATAATTCATGGAGAGTGTTCCTATCTTCTTCATGGATTTTCTTCCAGCCAATGGACTTTAACTCGTCATTTGATCGCCAATTCTCTGCATGGGTATCTGTAAGTTCACCTTTGCCGGTCTTTAATTTTAAGATGGTATCCTTTCGCCAGGAAACGATATGTGCAATAATTTCCGCAATACTGTGTATAGAAGGCAGCGGACGTACAAACATCTGATTTTCTTTTAGTTGAGATAACTTTTTATTATAGGATGTTCCTGCCCAAATTGGACCATTATGAACTTCGGTTAATTGCCTTATTATTGAATTAATTTGTTTATTCATTACCAAGAGGAAAATAATTACCTATCAATGAGACGAAATATTTAAAGAAATGTATCGGAGATCATGAAATTATGATATAATATCCAAAGGTTTCGTTTCTTTCCAATTGCCTCTTGTAAAATCGGGGAAGTACTGCGGAACACCTTCATTAGCTACGGAACGTTCACTTAAAGGAGAAACTGCACTCCAGAAACAACCTTCATATACATTTTGATCAAGGGGTAAGCCCTTTCTTAGACATTCAATAATCCGGTAGACCATCATTCCATCCATGCCTCCATGGCCACTTTCGCTTGTTGTAGACGACAAGCGTTTGTATAGCGGATGATCATATTTTTCGTAAATAGCCGCCAGTTGTTCGCCCTGTACCCATTGATGATGATTTTCAGTAATTCCTTCAACACCACCTTCCAATGCTACTCGGGTAGGAAAACCGGCCAAAATCCCTTTTGTACCCTGTATTAAATTTAGTCTGGAATAGGGTCGGGGACTGGTTTCATCCCATTGTACCATAATTGTTCGTCCGAGACTTGTCTTAATAATTGAAGTATTCATATCACCTCCCTTAAAATCCAGCTGATTCCATTTATGGTCCGGAGGATAATTTTCCTTAGCATATAGACTACGGCCAATGGCCCGAGAGGAATAAGAGACCAAACTTTTAAAATTGTCCTCTTTACGACCCAGATTCATGTATTGTGCTACCGGGCCAAGGCCATGAGTAGGGTAGAGGTTCCCGTTTCTTTTGGCATAATGGTACGTACGCCAGGAACCTGTTCCGCGTTCTTCCTCATCCATCTGTGTTCTCAGATCATGAATATAAGCTGCCTCCCCGTATAATAATTCACCAACGACCCCAAGTCTGCACATATTTAAAAACAATAACTCGTCACGACCATAATTTACATTTTCCATCATCATACAATGCTTCTGGGTCTTCTCTGAGGTGTCTACAATCTTCCAGAGTTCGTCAATACTAATAGCCAGGGGTACTTCCACAAAGGCATGTGCACCCATATTCATCACTTCGATAGCCATTGGGGCGTGATTAGCCCAATTCGTTGCAATAAAAACCATATCGGGACGTACTTCTTCCAGCATCAATTTCCATTTATCTTCATCCCCGTAATAGGTAGCTATGTTTTGATGTCTTTGGCCCTTGCCCATTTCTTTCACTTCACCTGCCCCTTTTATAGCAAGATCTTCATATAAATCACATACAGCCACTATTTCGGTGCCTGGCAAGGAAGCAGAAAATTGTAAATGAGCTGGTCCACGGGCGCCGACACCAATAATGGCAACCCTTACGGTTTCCAGTTTTGGAGCCGCAAAACCACCCATGTATAAGGAATTTTTATCCCGAGATTTTTTGGCTTGAACAGAAATCGGTAAGATAGCCGCCGCCGCAACACCTGCAGCGGATAATGATGTCTTTTTTAGGAAGTTTCTTCGGTCAATATTTTTCATCTGCAAACGTGTATAGCTTAAAATGTAATTTACAGTTTTTTGATGAAAAAGGCCGGGTTCTTAAAAGCAATATTTTAGATATAATTAAATAAGTGCTTGAGCGAGAAATGTGCTAAAAGCTTTTTGGGTTTTAATAAAAGGAGCCTTATAATTCAAATAGATCATGTGACCATGGGAAAGGGAGAAGTATTGCTAGCCATTTTTACAGATAAGGAAGGTTACCTTAAAGATGATAAGGCCATTCCATTAATTGTTACCGCGTCCAAGAAAGGTTCAATTACGACCTGTGTAGAATTGGACTACGGTACCTATGCCATTAGTATATTTCATGACGTAAATAGCAATAAAGAGTTGGATGTAAATGCGCTTGGAATCCCGGTTGAACCTTATGGTTTTTCCAATAAGGCCCCGGCTCCATTTGGTCCTCCTTCATTTAAAAAAATCTCCTTTGAATTTACCACATAAGGACAGGTAGAAATAAGAAAGCTAAAAGGTAATGCCAAAAAAATATCTCAAGAATTAACCCACAATTAATTGGAACGATTAATAGGGATACCTACACTGAAAGTCAATCTTACTTTGTCTATATTATTTACCCAGGATACGTCAAAATTAACTGGTCCCAAAAGAGATCTATAGGAGAAGGTTGCTCCGGCTGATAATAACATGCTTGTCTCTAGAAGTTCTTGCCATTCGCCATCAGGTGAAAAGGCATCTTTGATATAGTCACTAAAATCATTAAAACCAACCGACGCGATATTAAAATGTGGTGTAATAAACACTTTTTTTATTGGATTTAATTGAATGCCAAGATTTAGTTTAATGAATTGATTTACATTCAATTCATCTTGTCGTAACCCTGGGAACAAATAACTTTTTTTATTTGGAGTTACCATATTACCACCTAAAAAGTATTTAGCGGCATAGCCATATTCCGTAAAGGACACCTCATTGGATTGCAGTTGATCCTCGAAAATAAAACCAAATGATGCACCAATAATTCCGCTAACCTTTGAATGAAAAGGAATTCGTTCTTCAAACGCCACATTAACCTTTGTAAACCCGTTGGTACTTCCTTTTACATCACTAAGGGTATTATCACTAAAGGAAAGATTAACATCATTTAATAAAGACCTTCCTATTTTCGCATTAAAGAAGGAACCATTAGTGGAGAAGAATACGTTATTTAACGTATTGTTTAAATAATGGGCATAGACTTCTATATTGTTCGAAAAGTAATCTTTAAGTGAAAGAACATTATCTAGAATATCCGGATCAACTGTTGGTTTTATTTCGGTGTAATTATAGTTAATACCTAAACCCGCATAACTTTTTAAAGAGTTAATATTTTTATTTATCTCATTATCATATAGAAAGTACCTGGATTTCATATCACTTGTGGCGTTGCCGCCTACGTAAACTTTTTGCTTTAATTGCTCCCCGTAAATTTCTGATCGCCACCACCATTCTTTCTGATCTCCAAAATTTTTCTGATACTGTGTCCTAAAATGGGGTTGTTCTGCAACATCCAGGGTGAACAGCAGCCTGGAAGTCTCTCCTATGATGTTTCTTCCTGTATAGTTTAGAATTAAACCAACTCCTCTGTATGCATCATAGTGTAATGATCCATTGAGTTGATGTCTGGATTTTTCCAAACCGTTTATTTCAATTCCCAGCTTATTATCCCGAATATAGGGAGCATAAGTAATTTGCCGAAAGAGATTAGTTCCCATGGCTCTGTCTATTCCTTCTTTAAGTGCCTCTGGTTCATATTTTTTATTTGTTTTAATGTTGGTCCGGGCTTTAACAAGGTTCAAATTATCCTCACTAATATTTTTGTAGATAATTGTATCCAATGTTATTTCAGCTTCTGCATAAGGGAGTTCATGACTTCTTCTTGGATAATCCTTTAATTTTTCAGAAAGTGCCACTAAGGCCGCCTTCATTTGCAATGTTGCAATTTTGCCTTCTTCATAGATTTCTTTACTTTTTAAAAAATCGCCTGTAGAATAACTTAAATGAGGAATATGATCTATAAGTATATCACATAATTTTCGATTCTCTGGATTTATTAGATTACTGGTTAGCATCCCGGTTTGAAACAAAATAGTGGCAATATTATCCAATTTTTCAATGGGTGCCATCCCACCACCAACATCACTTCCTATAATGATATCAGCTCCCATTTCTTCGGCAACATCCGTTGGAAAATTATCAAGTATGCCTCCATCCACTAAAAGGGTATTTTCATAGGGTACTGGTTTAAATATACTGGGAATAGACATACTTGCTCTCATGGCTACAAGTAAGGACCCACCGTTAATGATCACTTTCTTGCCATTGACAAGATCGGTAGCGATAGCTCTATATGGTATTGGAAGTTTATCAAAATCATTTACCTTGTAAACCGGATAGGTGAGCAATGACAAAAACTCCCTTAAGTTCTGATCACTTATTAGCGCAGCGTCTATTTTAGGTTTTCCTTTCTTTAAATCTAAATTTACCAGATATCTCTTAAATTCACTTTTTTCTTCTACGCTAACATCAGATAAAGAAATATTCCCACTTAAAATTTTGTCCCAGTTGGCATTCATGGCAATATTGGCAATACTGTCTCCTGAATAGCCCATAGCGTATAGACCCCCAACAATACTTCCCATGCTGGTACCTACCACCAGATCCGGAACAATTCCTAAGGAATCAAGGGTTTGGATAAAGGGAATATGCGCAATTCCTTTAGCTCCCCCTCCGCTTAAAACCACCGCAACTTTCGGTTTTTTTTGTTGCGCTGTAACGAAATGGAAAAATCCGATAAATGATACAATGAGGATGGTTTTGAAGTATTTCTTAATCATAGCTAATATACTATTGAGTATAATTGGCATTTATTCTAACGGGTTCTGTGTTTAACTTTAGCACAATTTGTTGGTTAAGTTTTTGGTGTTCCCACGAGGTATAGAACAATTCCGGGACCAGACCTGATTTTGTTTATTTCCCAATTAAAACTGTCTTTATTCTCCAATTGTACTACGAGCTCTTTCATTTCCTTTACAGAATAAGTGCGCAGTGATGAAACTATCCCATCCCACCAAACAAAGATAGGGACAATTGGAATTAAGTAAGTGAAGAGTATTCTTCCCAATTTAAAAGGTCGAATGAAAGGTGTTGTTAAAAGGACTGTTATTGGTGAAAGAAACATGGCTAATAAACTAGGAAAACTCCGCTCCTGGGCTTCAAATATTCCTATTGAAGAATTGCTATCTATGGCGTTCTGTAAAATCTGCCGGGCGTTTTTTGGCTTAAAATGATGTAAAGATAAAAACATGGTTCTGAATCCCTTTAACTCCTTTGGCACATTTCTGGCATCAACTGATTTTGTTAAAAATTCAAAATTATTGGCTTGTTCTTGTGTGTATTCAAATGCTGGAATATTAGGATAATAATCTGTCAGTATGATTTTTAAATCAGGGATAGTCTTTTTAAGTTCGGAGTTTAACCATAGTAATCCACCGCCACCGCCTGAGCCAAGATCGAGAATGCGGTTTTCATTACATTTTTTAAGCCCATTTTCAAGTATTGGAATAACAGGCTTATACATTTTGGTTTTATTTGACAGGAATTGCAGAAAGTCTGTGCCATAATTTCTTAAAAAATCCGGAAACCAACTTTGATCTTCAAATTCGAATAAATGTATCCTACCCATTTTTTCTTAAAATTTATTTATTCTACTGTATTTATATTGCAACAGCACTATATTAGACCAGTTTCATATGACTTTTATCATTTGATATACATTAGTCTTAGAATACCTTAGACAGATTAAATGTATTTAAAAATAAAGAAATATGATAAAAAAACGAATCCTTATCATGGGAGCTGCCGGCCGTGATTTTCACAACTTCAATACTGTATACAGAGATAATGAGAGCTATGAGGTAGTAGCTTTTACCGCAGCGCAGATTCCAAATATTTTAAATCGTAAATACCCATCTTCACTTGCGGGAGAATTATATCCCTCGGGCATTCCAATTTATGATGAAAAGGACCTCACAAACTTAATTGATGAACTTAAAATTGACGATGTTATTTTTTCTTATTCGGATATCTCATATGAACAACTAATGCATAAATGTGCACTTGTAAATACTGCAGGTGCAAATTTTGTCTTGTTGGGTAGAAAAGATACCTCACTTAAAAGTACTAAACCCATAATAAGTGTAGGAGCTACCCGGACTGGCTGTGGTAAAAGCCAGACTGCAAGGCGAATTATTGAGATCCTTATTGAAAACGGGCTTAAAGTTGTGGCCATAAGGCACCCCATGCCTTACGGAGATCTTGAAGCTCAGCGGGTACAGCGTTATGCCAGCCTGAAGGATCTGGAGAAATACGACTGCACCATTGAAGAAATGGAAGAATACGAGCCCCATATTGTCAGAGGAAATGTCATTTACGCAGGGGTAGATTATGAAGATATTGTAAGGGCGGCTGAGAATGATCCGGATGGATGTGACATTATTGTCTGGGATGGTGGAAACAACGATTTTCCATTCTATGAATCTGATTTGCATATTACTGTTACTGATCCTCACAGGGCGGGCCATGGAACAAAATATTATCCCGGAGAAGTTACGTTAAAGATGTCTGATGTTGTGATTATGAACAAAATAGACAGTGCTCGTCCAAAAGATATTAATAAACTTAGAAAATTAATATCACAAGTTGTTCCGGGAGCAATTGTAATTGATGCTGCCTCACCAATACGTGTAGCTGATTCTTCAGTTATAAAGAATAAAAGAGTTCTGGTGGTAGAAGACGGTCCAACATTAACGCATGGAGGTATGACACTTGGAGCCGGTACATTGGCTGCAGAAAAATTTGGAGCTTCAGAGGTGGTAGATCCACGACCTTATCTGGTAGGGCAATTGGAGGATACCTTTGAGACTTATCCAAAAATTGGCAAATTATTACCCGCCATGGGATATGGGGATAACCAACTAAGGGATTTGGAAGTGACCATCAATAGCTGTGATTGTGAAGCTGTAGTTATTGGTACCCCTATTGATTTAAACAGGGTGATAACTATTAGAAAACCAAGTACTAGAGTATTTTATGACCTTCAATCTATTGGGAAACCCAGTCTTGAAGAGGTAGTTGAGGAATTTTTAGCAAAGCAAAATATAAATAAGAAAATTGAAGAGTTGATAGAATAGCTTCATAAGCTGCAAATTCTAATCCAACAAAAGTAGTAATAGGTCAAACAATTTAATACTGGATGAAAGTAAGGAGCGTATTTGCGCTCTTTACTTTTTTGCTATCCGTTAGGCTCAAATGATAAATTAAGTTGCTGTAATTTCGCTTCTTTTTCAGGAGTAAGGGTAAAAAAGACATCAATGATACCTTTCTCGGTATTTATTTTAAAGCTACCCCTCAGCTGATTATATGGTTCAATTTCTTCAGTACTGATAACTGTACCTGCAATGTCAAAAATTTCTTTTGCTTTTGCCATCCGGTGCTCACGCGATTTATCCAAATAAAAATTTTCGGCCAGTAGCTCCTCTTCCAATTCAGGACTCCAGCCTTGAATTAATTGTTCAACTTGCCGCTGTCGCTCCTTTAAAATATCTGATATGGGAAGTTTACGGGGCTGTAATTCCAAGGTCTCAAATAGTAATTTTTCTATTTTTTTAAGCGGCCATGGAGCCGTATACGTAAGGTTGCCAAAGGCCATTATCCCAATTCCATAGTCAGGATAAAATACATAATTGCTTCCAAAACCTGGCAAGGCACCTCCATGTCTGACCAATTTTAGGCCCTTACAATTGGTATGGATCCCCAAACCGTAACCATATCCGGATACTGTTGCACATGGGTTATTGTTGAAGTCTGTGGCTTGAGTATTTAAATAGGGGATTTGAGGCGTATGCATTTCTCTAAGTGTACTACGTTTAACAGGCCCCTTATCTTCATCGCTTCTGGGCGGCCAGGCAGAAAGATGAAAACTAACATATTTACTAAAGTCGTCAATGGACGTAATTAATCCCCCCATTGCTCCATAAGATCCATCATGGAGCATTGGTTCCAATTTCCATTGATCATCCTCCCATCGGTATCCAATAGCCAATTGTTCCTGTGGAATTTTATCATATTCCCAATAGGTATGCTTCATACCAAGGGGTAGTAAAATATGCTCTGTGATATATTGCTGATAGGGCATTTCGGAAACACGGCTAATAATATTGCCTAACAGGGCATATCCGGTATTGCTGTATTCAAATGTGTAAGAGGGAGGGTTAGAAAATGAGATGCCTTCTTCAACAAGATTCAGGAGCATTTGATCCGACTCATCCAATTGGCGGTCTCCCCAGGGGTTATCCTCAGGGAAACCGGCAGTCATTGTCATCAGGTTTTCAATAGTTATTACAGGTGAGTCGGCAGTCAGATATTCTAATCCATTCATTTCCGGGATATATTTGGCAACAGGATCACGAAGTGATAGTTTACCCTCATCCCGCAATTTCATAATTGCCATAGCAGTAAAACTTTTGCTCATTGATGCAATTCTGAATGCAGACTGGGTAGTTGCGGGAAGCTCCTTGCTAATATCCAACAACCCTGTAGCAGAGGCAACTACCATATAATTATCAACAACTATCCCATAGGCAACTCCGGGTATGTTCCACTCCTTGGCATGCTCCTCAATCAAAGCATGCATTTGTGGAGCAATGCTCGCTATTTTTTCCACACGATTATCTGATTCAAAAGCGGGTGCCTTGTAAGCAACTGTAACGGTTTTTGATTTCGTAACTATTTCTTGCTCAGAATTTTGAGGTGATCTGCAAGATATTATCAGGCAAATTGATAAAAGTAGAATAAGATGGATTTTGGTAATTTTCATCAGATGCGGTTTAACTTTTTAATAATCATTTTCGTACAAGCGCAGCCTA